>JAWVYP010000282.1:0-3238 GCA_033722655.1 Akkermansiaceae bacterium
AGAGGGCATGCAAACCATGGAGGGATTTATTCCGGACCCAGCTTCCAGCATCCTGCCAACCGGGCCGCCGAGCGTCTGTTCGCATCCTGGTGGCGGGAATCTCCGGCTGCTGCCGAGGCTTGGTTGCTCGAGCATGGGAATACATCGCCCCTAGGCATTGAGGCATTGCGAGCTGCCTTGATGCAAATGGACCAAGTGGAGGATCGAGTGGCGCTCCTGCAACGATATCTGCAAGACGGAGGAGGCAAGATCGACATGCGGGTGTTGCCCGCGGTGTCGAGCCATGACCTGTCGGCGGTTTCGGATTTTCTCACCGATGATTGTAAGGGAATCCTCTATCAAGGGCCCACCAGAGGTTGGCTGAAGGTCAGCGCCATCGAGGAGCCGCAGGGCTCGCTTCTTTATGTCACCGAGGCCCCCAGCGAGGACGAGCGCCAGGAGCGGTTTGAGGACTGGGTTCTTGGGGCGCTGATCACGGATCCGGCCCTGGTGATTCGAAACCTCGACGAGCATGGCCAGACGCAGCTATTGGACAAAATCGGGGCTGAGCTTTTTGTGGGGCTGGCCCTGCGGCGTGCCTACCATGATTTCTGGCCGCTCAATCAGGAAGAATACGAGCTGAACTCGGCTGCCAACATTTCGCGGCAAATCCGGGAGGCGGTGAGGGATTCGAAATTTCCTGAGGCGAAGAAAACGCAATTTTACAAGGCGATCGAGGGCCATACGGAGTGAGGTCGACGATTGATCCGGCTTCGCTCTGTGAGCTGCGCCGGGACAAGTTCTCACCAAGGCAGCTTCAGGGGCTCGTGCTCGCCGTAGGCGTCATTGACGCTGGCGGGTCCGGGGCATGACACAGTCCGCTCTTGCGGGTCCAGAATGAAGGGGAGCCCGGTGTAAGGGTCTTTGGTGGCGCGTTTCATGTCACTGGGGTCAATCGCGTCCTGTTCGCTTTCCAAAATCAGCAGATCGATGGCGGCGAGACTGCGGGCGTGCATGCGGGCGGCCCGGATGTAGCCTCGAGCCCATGCCTCGTGCAGATAGCCCTCTGTCCATGCCATGCCTTCGGGGGAGAGGTCGGGCTCGGTGAGCCCGTGGCAGAATGTCTCCATGCTTTTGAGGTCTCCGGCCTTGAGGTTTCGGCTCATCTCAATGACCTGCCGAGTAATGGCGGTGGCGGTTTCATGAGGGTCGACCAGGCGGCGCTGGAGATGAAGCCCGAACAGGGTTTCGGCCGCAAACACATCGGCGAATTGGCGCCACTCGCCAAGGATGGCTCGCTTGAATCGCTCCACAGTTGGAGGGTGACGCTCAATGCACTGGCGCCATGCTCTCAGATCAGCTTGTGGGCCCAGTTGTGTGAGAATGTTCGTCAAGATCACCTGTCGTTGTCCTTGGCAGATCACGACGGCGACCGTCTCATTGAGCAGGAAGGGATATTCGAGATCGATGAGGTGCCCGATCAGAGTGCTCGCGGCATTCATGCTTTCCAGCGCGGCGGGTTCGTCACCGTCTGAGGCCTGCACCCAGGCTTGCAGCATCAGGGTTTCAGCTGCCTGTTTGATGCGAGCCATATGCTCGTAATTCTCCGCATCGGCAATTCCATGATTGGAGCGTTGATCGAGCCTGGCGATGCGCGTCACCTCCGTGACCCACGCGGCATTCTTTTCGAGCGCGCGTTTCGCAACTTGTGGATCCTTGCCCTCGAAGAGCTCGTAGATTGCGGCCAAATCCGATGTGGGTCCTGAGTGATTCTTCAGCCCAAGCAGTTGCAGGTAACCGTTCTCCTCGTCGGCAACGTTTCGAGACTCCACTTGGAGTTCCGGGTAGGTGTTCAGGATTTCCTTTTTCCATTCGGCCGCCATGGCCACGGCTTTCCTTCGCTGCTCACTGCTCAGTTCCGCCACCTCGAATTCCATGCCCGCCTTTTCCAAAGTGCGGCGCAGCGGACAGGCAATGCTGCCGGGTCGGCATACCTCAAGCAGGAGCAGCACTGCGAACAGCAGGAAGATCGCCGATGTGCTCCAAAGGCCGATCTTCTGAAATTTATCCAATCTCATGGGGAGTTGTTGTCACGGCATGTTGCCGGAAGCGGCTACTCCTTTGGCAGGAAGTCGGTGATGCGCTTCACCTTGGGACGGCCGTCCTTGCTGGTGATGATCACCAGCGCGCGTTGGTCGGCTGAGGCCTTCCAGTAGGTGGAATAGATCTTGCGCATCTTGTCGCCCACTTTGGCTTGGGCGATCACCTCGTCGCTTTCGCCCGCTGTGCCTTCGATGGTGTAAATCTTTGCTTCCTCCGCCTGGAGATTCACCGGCTCCTTGTCCTTGCCGTAGCTGAGGTTGACCTCCAGCTCGCTGAGGTTGATCACCAACCAATCCTTGTAAGTGGCCTGTTTGAGATTGTCCGCGACGACGCTGACCTTTGGCTCCTCACCATCGGCCGTCGCAATCAGTAGCACTTCCTCCGCACCCTCAGGGATGACCAGGGTTTGAACGGCTTTGTGTCCTTCATCGACATCTTCGGCATAGAGGGTCAATTCCTGGACGCCTGCGATTTCCAGCGCTTGGGTGGGCTGGTTGCTGGGCCAGGTCAGTGGCTGAAATTTGCCTTCCTCGGTAACGATGTGCCATTTGGGCATCTCATCTCCGGTCGCCAGCAAGCAGCGGATGTTGAGGGTCGGGTTGGCATGGCTCAAGCAGGCCAGTACAAGTGAAATCAGTAGAGTGCGGATCACGGCTTTCTTATGGGGCTTTTGGTAAGCCTAAGTGTTGGAGTTGCCGCCGGCAACCTGCAAAGCGCTCAAGCCAAGTGCTGTTCCAGCCACTCGCCCGCAGCGTCGACCACCTGCGGGTAGGTTTTTTCATCAAAACTGTGCTCGGCACCTTCAATCAGCACCAATCACTTGGGTTCGGTGGTCGCGTCGTAGGCATCCTTGCTGTCCTCTGATAAAACGACATCGTCTGCGGTGCCGTGGATCAGCAAAAGCGGTTGGCTGAGGCTGCCCACATGATCGAAGAGATCGCCGAGGTCATGCAGGTTCGCAGGTCCCGGCCCCCGGGCCGGCAGTCCATCCGCACGAGGCCTGGGCTCAATCGTTGGACGACCATGCCTTTCCGACCGTGGTGCGCGACCTGGTCGGGCAGCTCAAGGAAGAGCCGACGGAGGCTGAACGGGAATTGCGCTGGAAGCTTGTGGAGCTGTGTCGCGAATGGGGATCCAGGGACCTCAAGAGAGCGCT
>JAWVYP010000283.1:0-3226 GCA_033722655.1 Akkermansiaceae bacterium
GGCGCTATTGGGGTTTTTGTGGGTTTTTCTCTCCCCTGTGGCGGGTGTGCATCTCCCCCCCCCCCCCCCCCCCCCCCCCCACACCCCCCCCCCGCTACACCCGGATATTTCATGATTCTCGTGGGCGAGGCGCAGGAATTCTCGATCTTGCCAAGGCCGACGCTGAAAACGCAGGCAGGGCTGAGTTGACACTCTGTCCAACTGCGTTTTCAAGGAGAACGCAGGCAACATCAGGAAGGACAAGCCGCAGACCGAGGTTTCATGAAATTTCCGGGTAGAGTTCGCTACTTCTGACACACCGCACACCAATACGTCGCCCGTTGCCCCATCACGGCATGACGAATGGGCGTTTGGCATTCACGACACGGCTCTGCCTCACGCCCATACACAAACAAGCGCTGCTTGAAGTAGCCCGGGGTGCCATCGCTGTTGAGAAAATCCCGCAGCGTGGTTCCACCTTCCTGAATGGATTGCTCCAGAACTTCGCGAATGCATGTGACCAATCTCGCCAACTTCGGCTTGGAGAGCCGCCGTGCTGCAATTCGCGGTGAGATTCCGGCGCGAAAGAGCGACTCGGAGGCGTAGATGTTGCCGACCCCGACCACCACCTTGGCATCCATGATAACCAACTTGATCGCGGCACTTCGCTTGGCGCAGGCCGCTTTGAGATAGTCCGCCGTGAAGGCTTCGCTCAAGGGTTCCGGCCCCAGATGCTTGAGCAAGGCATGATGCTTCGGATCACCCTTGAACCACAGCACCAGCCCGAAGCGGCGCGGGTCGTGAAAGCGCAACTGCTTGCCGTTTGAGAGGGTGATCGCCACATGGTCATGCTTGCGCCAATCTTCGGTGGGGTCGGCCACCCGCAAGCTGCCTGACATGCCGAGATGGATCAGCAAGTGGCCCGCGCCTTCCAATTCGAAAAGCAAATACTTCGAGCGCCGCTTCACCGCCCCCACCATCTCACCCTCGATCGCCCCAATGCCGCGCGTCACCGGCTGCCGCAGATCCCGCCGCCGCACGATCACTTCGGCAATGGTCTCGCCGACGACGTGGGGTTCGACCCCTCGCCGTGTGGTCTCCACTTCTGGCAATTCAGGCATGGAGATGGGATGCCCTTGGATGATGCGCTTGTCCAGTTGAGGATTGGCTTCATCGAACCGCGGCTTGTCCCCCGAAGCCTCCGGCGAAGGAGGGAGGCGCAGAGAACGCGAAGACAAGCGCGAAGAAATCCAAACAAAGTTCGGCGGAGGGCCTCTGCGCCCTCCACGTCTCTGCGTTTCGATCTGATCCAACCCTTTTCTTCTTCCCGATCGCGGGCATACACGAAAAACTCACGTCAATGACCCCCTGGTGGAACCTACTGGCTGCAGGCGCGTCCTCCATTTCGCCCCTGTTTGCACTGCTGACCCTTGTTCTGGTCTGCGCGGTGCTGGTGTCGCTGTTGATGAACCGCTTCAAGCAGAGCCTGCTGGTGGGCTACCTGCTGACGGGAGTCGTCATCGGCAATTTTGGCCTGATATGGATGAGCGGCATGTCTCCGGGCGACGCGGTCATCGATCACCTTGCCGAAATCGGCGTCATCCTGCTGATGTTCACCCTCGGTATCGAATTCTCCCTGACCGAGCTCCGTCACATGTGGCGCACCGCCCTGCTGGGAGGGGGCCTGCAAGTCGCCATCACCGGCTCGATTGCCGGCCTCATCGCCTGGCTCACGGGCTTTGATGCCGTCAGCTGCCTGGTGCTTGGCATCGCCGTCGCCCTCAGCTCCACCGCGGTCGCGATGAAGTCCTTCCAGGACATGGGCCAAACGAGCAATCCCGGAGCGCGGGCCAGCCTGGGCGTGCTCCTGTTCCAGGACATCCTGGTCATTCTCGTCTTCCTGCTGTTGCCCGTTCTTTACGAAGGCGGTGAATCCAGCGTCGGTGTCGAACTCGGCACCTCGCTGCTCAAGGGCGTGGGCTTCCTGATTGGCGCCTTCCTGCTCGGTCAATACGGCCTCACTCCCCTGCTCCACGCCGTGGCCAAGACCCGCAGCCGCGAGCTATTCACCCTGACGGTGATCGGCATCTGTGCCGGCATCGCCTATGCCGGTGGGGCGCTGGACCTGTCTCTCGCGTTGGGGGCCTTTGCGGCCGGACTGGTGGTCAGTGAATCCATCTACAGCCACCGCATCCTCTCGGACATTCTGCCCTTCAAGGACCTCTTCCTCGCCATCTTCTTTGTCTCGGTGGGCCTGATGATCGATGTCGGTGCCATTCTGGAACATTGGGTCGTGGTGCTGTGCGGCAGCCTGATTCTACTCACCTGCAAGGGCCTGCTCGCCTTCGGCGTCCTCAAGCTCATGAAACTGCCCGCACGTAGCGGCATTCTCGCCGCCTGCAGCCTCGCGAGCACGGGCGAGTTCTCGCTGGTGCTGCTGCAGCAGGCCGAGCTCTACCAACCCTTTGATGAGACCGTCTACCAGGTCTTGCTGATCTGCACCGCCTTCACCATGGCCGTCGTGCCCACCCTGATGCGCAGTTCCAGCTCCATCGCCCGGCGCATGGAAAAGGCGGGGCTCATGAAGGAGCATCAGGTGGTGCCCGAAAAACTGTCCTCAACCACCAACATCAAGGAGATCAAGGACCACGCCATCATCTGTGGCTACGGGCCTGTGGGCAAGGCCCTCAACGAAGGTCTCCGGAGCTGCGGCCTGAAGACCCTCGTGCTGGAAATGAATGCCAACACCGTGCTCAAACTCAAACAAGCGGGCCAGCCGGTCATTTTTGCCGACGCCACCCATCCCGAGGCCCTCGATCTCGCCGGCGTCTCCCGTGCCCGCATCATGGCCTTCACCTTTCCCGCCGTGGATGCCACTTGCGCCGCCGTGCCCCTGGCCCGGGAGCGCAATCACAAGATCGTGCTCTTCGCCCGCGCCAAATTCGCCGACGAAGCCGAACGCCTGCGTGGCATGGGCGTGCAGGCCATCCACGACGAGCGCGAGAGCGCGGTTGCCTTGGTGCGCTCCGCCCTCACCTCCTACGACCGCGGCGACATCGATCCCGTGCAAGTTGTGAGGGAAGCGATTGATGAGACGAACTGAGGCCGCTACGCGGCCAGTCATGAGACATGGGTCATGAGTCATGGGTTTTTAATGTAGCGGCGGTCTATTGACCGTCGACCCCGTCACCGCCGACGGTCATAGACCGCCGCGACAGTCCCACCTGCGACGCTTAATCCTTGGCTA
>JAWVYP010000284.1:0-3198 GCA_033722655.1 Akkermansiaceae bacterium
CCCCATACCACGCGACGAGGATGGCAATCTGGTTGGCGATCAGGTCTTTCCCACCATGGTGGCCACCCTCCTGCCCATCGGCCTGCGCGGGCTGGTGGTTGGAGCCTTGATGGCCGCCCTGATGAGTTCCTTGTCTTCGCTCTTCAACTCCACCGCCGCCCTATTCACGGTGGACGTGTATCAGAAACTCCATCCGCTGGCCTCGGAGAAGCGCCTGGTCACCGTCGGCCGCTTCGCCACCTGCGTGGTGGTTGGTCTCGGCCTGTTGTGGATTCCGGTGATGCCCATGATTTCGGAGGGCGGACTCTACGTGTATTTGCAAAGTGTGCAGGGCTACCTCGCACCCCCCATCACCGCGGTCTTCCTCCTCGGTCTCTTCAACAGGCGGGTCAACTCCGTCGGGGCGGTCTGGGGTCTGGCCGTGGGCTTCACGCTGGGGCTGGGCAAACTGACCATCCAGGCCCTCTACGGCGAGAAGAAGATCGCCGACCCGGCCTTCCTCGCCGCCATTGGTGACTTCAACTTCCTCTACTTCTCCGGCGTGCTCTTCTTCATCTGCGTGATCACCGTGCTCGTCGCCTCCTACCTCAGCAGCCCGCCGGATGAGGAGCGCATCAAGGGCCTGACCTACGCCTCGGTCGACAAGGATGAGTTGCGTGCCAGTTACACCCGCGGTGATCTCGTCGCCACCGGCTTCTGTCTGGTGCTCATCATCGGATTTTACCTCTACTTCTCGTTCTGGATTTGACCGCACGACCCGCGGCCGTCAGACCTTCCTGGCTCGCCTTCGCACTGGCGGTCAGCTTTTCCCTCGATGCCGTGGTCAAGAAACGAAGCGTCAACAACCCATGACGGGTGTGCTCAGCACGCAAAGTCTGCCGGAAGGATGGTCGCATCGAAAATTACAGCGCGACCTTGAAATTTTGATGTGAAGGGAATGTCAAAGGCTCTGTCTTTTGACCAAGGAGAAAAATCCTTTTGCCTGTGCAAATGGCGCGCCCCGCTGCATAAGCGGGTCAGCGATCCGCCATGGACAAGAACCCCCACTGCCCGGAATGCCAGAAGGCCATCAATCAGAGCGAAATCGACCTCGATGGCTGGATGGCCTGCTGCACCGGTTGCGGATCCGAAGTGCCGCTCAACGAGTTGGACTACCGCGCCCAAGACATGGAGCGCTCCGAGTTGAACCAACTCCCCAAAGGCGTCACTCTCAAACCCGGCTTTGACCATCTGGAGATCCAATTCTCCCTTTTTTCTCTCAAGCAGACCTTGGTCGCTCTGGGCATTTGCCTTTTCTGGAACGGCATTGTTTCGGTCTTCCTCTCTCTCGCGGTCGCGGCAGTTTGCTACAATGCCATGGGCTACGTTCCCGACTGGATTCCCGTACCGGGCCTTGAAGACGGCAAACCTGTCATGAACGATCAGGTCATGGGCTGGGGCATGACGATTTTCTTCTGCCTGTTTCTCACTCCCTTTGTGGCCATTGGGTTCTACTTGCTGTTCTATCTCATCATGCGGATCGGCGGCTGGACCAAGATCCTGCTGGATCCACGTCTATGCCGGATCAGCACCGGCATCTCTTTCCTCTCGCGGCAACGGAACTTCCAGCCTGGCGATATCCGTTCCATCAAGCGTGTGGTCCGCTACGACAAAGGACGCACCGACGCCGACAACTACCGGATTGAAATGAAAACCGGGGGCAAGCCGGTAAAATTCGGGGGCATGCTCTCCGAGGAACAACAATTGTGGATCATCCACCTGCTCAGAAAGGCGCTGCTCGGCAACAAGCCGGTGGATTTCGCCCAGCTTGCTTCCCGCTTCCATCGCTGAACCCCCGGCATGTCCCCGATGAATCGTCATCCCTCCGGCCTGATTGCCGCCGTCTGCGCCTTCAGTCTGTGGGGTGTGCTGCCGCTCTACTGGAAACAGATCGACTTCATGGCCGCGCCCTCGATTGTGGCCCATCGCACCATCTGGTCGCTGGTCATCCTCGGCATCATCCTGACGGCGAGGCGCGAGATCCCCAGCTTAGTGGCCCAACTACGCTCCCCGGCCGCCATCGGCTGGTTGTTGGTTTCCGGCAGCTTGCTCGCCGCCAACTGGATTCTCTATGTCTGGGCCACTCTCAACGAACGCATCCTCGAGGGTTCGCTGGGTTACTACCTCAACCCCTTCTTCAACATGCTGTTTGGCGCCATCTGGTTCGGTGAGCGCCACAACCGGCCGCAGGCCATTGCCATCGCCCTCGCCCTCTGTGGCGTGATCATCCAGCTGCCAACCGCCGGCACCTTTCCGTGGGTCGCCTTCACTCTGGCGGTCACCTTCTCGCTCTATGCCGTGGTCAAGAAGCGCGGCTCCGCCGGATCCCGGCACGGCCTGACCGCGGAAAGCGCGCTGCTCACCCCGATCGCGCTGATCTGGCTGTGCTGGCAGTTCAACAGCCCGGCGGCCGCCCTTGGCGGCTCTTGGACCCACGCCCTGTGGCTGGTGGGAGCCGGCCTTGCCACCACCGCTCCCCTGCTCTTTTTCGGCTACGCCGCCCGCAACATCCGTCTCACAACCTTGGGCATGGTGCAGTTCATCGGCCCCACCGTGCAGCTCTTCATCGGCTGGAAAATCTACGGGGAGCCCATGCCCTTGGCCAGCATCCTCTCCTTCGCCCTGATCTGGGCGGCCATCGCCGTTTACAGCTGGGACGGCATCAGACGGCTGAAACAGCCCTGAATTTCGCACAGATGGCTTGCTCACGGCTTCGAGTCCAGTTACCCAGATTCATGCTCGATGAAGTTCGCTCCCTGCTGGCCCTCCAGACTCTCGATCGCCGTTTGATCGCCCTCGCCCAAGATCTGGAAAAACTGCCACAAGAGGAGGCCAGAGCCCGCACCAAACTGGCCGATGACGAGAAGGCCGTCGCCGATGCCAAGGAGGCGGTCCAGAAGGGCGAAATGGAGCTCAAGAAACTCGAGCTCGATGCCGAAACCCGCAAGACCACCATCGGGCGACTCAAGACCCAGCAATTCGAAACCCGCAAGAACGACGAGTATCAGGCACTGGCCCACTAGATCGAACGCTACGAGAATGAAGTCGACGATCTGGAGACCAGGGAGCTCGAATTCATGGAGCAGATCGATGAGGCCAAGAAAACCCTCAAACAGGCGCAGGAGGGACTCGCCAAGACCCAGAAGCTCGTCGACGAGG
>JAWVYP010000285.1:0-3169 GCA_033722655.1 Akkermansiaceae bacterium
CGTTCTCCTCGTGCTGCTCGCGATCGAGGTACTCGAGATGACCGTCCTTGCCGAACACCAGCGGACGCTCGTCGTCCGAAACGATGCGCACCATGCGGCCATCGTGCTTCTGCACGGTGGAACGCTCGACTTGGAATTCGCGCAACACTCCACCGAAGGTCTGCATGAGGTTGGTCTCGGTGAAGACTTCGTGGGTCGGCCCGTAGGCGAGTACCGTGCGGTTGATCAGCACGGTCTGGTCGCAGAATTCCGGCACGCTTCCGAGGTTGTGGGTGGAGACCAGCACGATGCAACCCTCGTCGCGCATTTCGCGCAGCAGGGTGATGATCGCATCCTCGGTTTTCACGTCCACACCGGTGAAGGGCTCGTCGAGCAGGATGACCCGCCCACCTTGGGCCAGGGCACGGGCCAGAAAGACCCGCTTTTTCTGGCCACCGCTCAGCTCGCCGATCTGGCGGTCGCGATAGTCCCACATGTCCACCCGCTTGAGGCTTTCCTCGACGCGCTGACGGTCAATGGCGCGCGGAATGCGCAGGAAGTTCATGGACGAGTAGCGACCCATCATCACCACGTCACTCACACAGACGGGAAACTGCCAGTCGACTTCCTCGGACTGGGGCACGTATGCCACCAAGTTCTTCTTGAGAGCCGCAACCACCGGCAAGCCATTGATGCGGATCCGGCCCTGGGGCGGGGTCAGGAAGCCCATGATGCTCTTGAACAGGGTCGACTTGCCGCTGCCGTTCACCCCCACCAAACCGCAGATCGTGCCGGCTCCGAGTTCGAAGCTGGCACCATCCAGGGCCAGATGGCCGTTGGAATATTTGTAGCTGACCCCGTCGACTTCCAGTCGCGTGTCGTGGGGGTCAGCATGGGAGGAGGGCGGGCTCAATTTCAACCGGGGGTTGCGTTCATTCAGAATCCAGAAAGCCATTCACGATGGTGTCTGCGTTGAACTGTAGCAGATCGAGGAAGGTTGGAACAGGCCCGTCCTCCTCGGTCAAAGAGTCGACGTAAAGCACACCGCCGTAGCGTGCGTCGGTTTCACGGGCAACCTGCTTGGCCATCTTGTCGCTGACCGTGCTCTCGGAGAATACGACCGGGATCTGATTTTCGCGCACGCCGTCAATCACCTGACGCATTTGCTGGGGTGTTCCTTGGGCATCCGCATTGGTGGGCCACACGTAGAGTTCCTTGAGATCGTAGTTTTCACACAGGTAGGAGAAGGCCCCTTCGCTGGTCACCAGATAGCGTTGTCCCTCGGGGATTTGCTGCAGTTTTTCGCGAACCGGCTCATCGAGAGCGAGCAGTTTCTCGGTATAGGCCTTGGCGTTGGCGTTGTAGGTTTCCGCGTTGTCCGGGTCGATATCAACCAGGGCCTTGCGGATGTTCTCCACGTAGATGGCCGCATTCTTCGGGGCCATCCAGGCGTGGGGGTTGGGTTTGCCGTTGTATGGACCCGATGCGATGCTGATGGGATCGACCCCCTCGCTGAGAGTGGCACTGGGCACGTCATCGAGGCTTTGGAAAAAGCGCTCGAACCACATCTCCAGGTTGAGACCGTTCCACAGGATCAAATCCGCACCCTGCGCCTTCACCAAATCCTGGGGTGTCGGCTCGTAGCCGTGGATCTCGGCACCCGGCTGGGTGATGGAAACCACCTGGGCCGCATCTCCGGCCACTTCCTGGGCCATGTCGGCGAGAATGGTGAAGGTGGTCACCACCAGAGGCTTGTTGGGTCCGCCCCCGGATTTTTTGGAGCAGGCGGTGGAGAATGCGCACGCGGCTAGCGCGGCGATGGTCAGGAGTATCTTGGAGTGTTTCATCTTTTTCATGGTGGAGGTTCGTAACTGGCCGAGAATTAGCCTAGCCTAATTTGATCATTCAAGGCTAATTTTAAGAAAACTTCAAATGGTTCGTTACCTGCACCCCTCTCACCGATCGAAGATGATCAGACGTCCCGGACGAGGCAGCTTCAGCCGCTCCTCCTGGCGGCTGAGATCGAAGCTGTCCAGGACCGAAGCCTTGCGCGGCACAAAGGCCGGTTCCTCGCCCTTGAGAGCAAATGAAGGCAAGTCCGCATGATAAGGGTCATCGCCAATCAACACCGATGATTTCGGACGCACCGGCACCGCGTCCACCACCGCGGCATCCAGATCGTTGATGTCGATTTCGGGTTGGTTGGGATCGGCACCGGCGTGAACCTGGCAGTAGGGCACCCGGTTGTTCTGCCGCCGGAAGTATTCCACCCGCACGGTCGACACCTCCTTCTCCACCCCGGTCTCGGGATTCTTCACATACTCCCGGCAGTATTGGGTCGGGCGCTGGCCGGAAACCGCACAGATTTTTTCGGCGACCACCGACTCCGGCATCTCGACGGGTTTGCCGGCAAACGAGGCATGCGCACTGCGCATCGCCGCCTTCCACACCGGCATCGCCAGATCGCGACTGAAAGCACCGGTGTGGATGGCTTCACCATAGCTGTTGAGAAATCCGGTCCACACACCACAGCTCAACTCCGAATTGTAGCCGGCAAACCAGGTGTCGCCGAAGTCATGGGTGGTGCCGCCCTTGCCGGTGCCGTGGAAATCCTCGGGCATCCCCTCATACAGGCCCTTGGCGCTGCCCCTGCGCGCACCCCCCACGAGCATGTCGTGAACCTGGAACGCGGTGACCTCATCGACCACGCGCGTGGGTGAACGGGGAGCGGCCTTGCGTTCGTAAACCACTTCGCCCCGGGCATTCTCAATCTTATCGAGGTAGATCAGGCCCTCGTCGGCGAGCACGCCGCCCTCACCGAAGACCGCCATGGCGCGGGTCAATTGCTTGAGCGAACAGGGCTCGAAGCCCACGGCCAGGCGCCTCAGGAGCTCCACATCCTCCATTGGCAGACCATAGGCGCTGGTTCTCTTGGCAACCTGCTCGAGCCCGATTTTGTCGACCAGACGGACCGTGGCGGCAATCTTGGAAGCTTCCAGTCCGCGCCGCAGGGTGATCCGGCCCTCGTAGCGCGGTTTGATCACCTCCATGCCCCACTCCCCCAGAATGCCCTCGCGCCCGCTGACCATCACCGAGCGATTGTCCATCGGCTCATCCTCAAGGCGGTGGGTGGGAAGCATGCCTGACTGCAGGGCGGTGGCGTAGATAAAGGGAAAATAGGCCGTGCCCA
>JAWVYP010000286.1:0-3162 GCA_033722655.1 Akkermansiaceae bacterium
GCCCCGCCTTGATCGATTTGGGCCAGCGCATGGCAAAGAGCACCCGGGCACCGAAGTCGGTGACATTGCACTTGGCGCGCGGATAACCCGGAATTCCATGGTCGCCGCTGACACAGATCAGGGTGTTGTCCAGTTCCCCCAGCTCCTCGAGCATCTTGAGGATCTCACCGCAGGCGGCATCGAAGGCCATGGCCTCACCGAGGTAATCGGCAAAGTCCTCGCGGATGATGTGGGTGTCGGGCAGGAAGGGTGGCATCTTGCCCTTCAGATCGTCAGGATCGAGGCCCCAGATTTTTTTACCCGAACCACGCAACCACTTCCGGTGCGGATTGGTGGGATTGAAGGAGTAAAAGAAGGGCTGCCCCTCCTTGCGGGCATCGAGGAACTGCTGAAAGTTGCCGCGAACCTCAGCCATGATTTCCTCGTGCTTGGCCTTCATGTCCTCGGCCCGGCCGACCTGGAAAGAGTAGCCGTTCATCTTGCCGCCGTGCTTCTGGTAGCGGTTTTCCTTCTCACCGATCAGGCTCGGCTTGGTGTGCCACTTGTAGGTGTAGCCGATGTGGTAGCCGTCCGCCTTGAGCGTCATCGGCATGCCGACCACCTTTTCAAAGGGATCGGGAATGCCGGTGGAGTGATCCCAAGGCATGTGAAGCTGGGCGGAGGATCCGTTGCGGAAGAAGTGACGACCGGTGTAGACCGAGCCCCGGCAGGGCGTGCAGGAAGGCGCGGAGACGAATGCGTTGGTGAAGAGCGCCCCCTCGTCGGCAATGCGGTCGAAGACCGGGGTCTTGATGACGTCGTTGACCGAAGGCTTTTCCGGATCCGCATAGGCCGACGCGTAGCGGCCGAGATCATCGGCGAAGAGGAAGAGAATATTGGGCTTATTCTGTTCCGCCGCAGCAAAGCCGGCCAGAGACAGAAAACTGAGAACCAGAGACAGTTTGCGCATGAAGACCATTACGGCGCAAAGCCCGTGCGACTTCCAATCATTTATTGGGCAAGCTCCGCAGCAATCGTCTTCGCAAAGTAGGTCAGAATCATCGAGGCACCAGCCCTTTTGATGGAGATCAGGGACTCCATCACCACCGCCTTCTCATCCAACCAGCCGGCCTGAGCCGCGGACTTGATCATCAGATATTCGCCGCTGACCTGATAGGCCGCCACCGGCAAGGCCGTGCTCTCGCGCACATCGGAGATGACGTCGAGGTAATAGCTGGCGGGCTTGACCATCAGGATGTCGGCACCCTCGGCTTCATCGAGCATGGTTTCGCGCAGGGCCTCAACCGCATTGGCGGGATCCATCTGGTAAGTCTTCTTGTCGCCATCCTTGGGGGCGGAGTCCAGTGCCCCACGGAAGGGCCCGTAGAGCGCCGAGGCATACTTGGCGGCGTAGCTCATGATGGAGACCTCGGTGAAGCCCTGGGAGTCGAGCGCCTCGCGAATGGCACCAATGCGACCATCCATCATGTCGGAAGGCGCGACGATGTCGGCACCGGCATGGGCGTGGCTGAGGGCTTGCTGGCAAAGCACTTCGACGGTCTCGTCATTGAGGATTTTCAACTCTCCGTCATCACCCTTCTCCACCAACCCGTCGTGGCCGTCGGCGTTGTAGGGATCCAAAGCCACATCGGTGATCACACAAAGCGAAGGATGCGCCTCCTTGAGCGCGGCGATGGCACGCGGGATCAGGCCCTCGTCGTTATGGCATTCCTTGGCATCCGAACTTTTCAGATCGTCCTCGATCTTGGGGAAGAGCACCACGGCGGGAATTCCCAGCGCATGTGCCTCACCAGCTTCGCGCACCAGACTGTCGAGCGACCAGCGGGTCACGCCGGGCATGGCTTCGATGGGCGTGTCCTGCGCATCCTCGTGCACAAACATCGGCAGAATGAGGTCGCTGGCGGACAAGGAGGTCTCACGCACCAGCGCGCGGATGGCTGGCGTGCGACGATTGCGACGGGGACGGATCATGGAAATTCAACTGACGGCCACCGCATTGGCGGCGGCGTGGTCCTTGGTGTGGGTGAGACTGATCAGAACATGACCAATTCCCCGCTCTTTTGCAAAGGCTTTGGCCGCGCCATGAAGAAGCAGCTTTGGAGCACCGTTGTCATCGTGGCTTACTTCCAGATCGCGCAAACCGGCGTGTTTGCCGATGCCGGTGCCCAACGCCTTGGCCGCGGCCTCCTTGGCGGCAAAGCGGGCGGCGTAGTGAATGGCGGGTTCGTGCTGCTTGTCACAGTAGGCGCGCTCACTTTCGGTGAAGATCTTTTCCAGCCAAGGCGCGCCATGTTTTTCCATGGCCGCAGTGATGCGCGCGACTTCCACCAGATCAATACCGATGCCCTGTGTGCCCATCAGCCTTTGTAGGGTTTCATCGCGGTTTTCATTTCGCGCACTGCCGTTTCCATACCCACACACAGCGCTCGCGAGACAATGCTGTGACCGATGTTGAGTTCGGTGAGGTGCGGGATCTTGAGAATGTCTTCGATATTGCGGTAGTTGATGCCGTGTCCGGCGTTGACCTGCACGCCAAGAGTCCTCCCCTGCTCGGCGGCCTCGACCAGGCGCTTGACCTCGGCAGTGATGCCGTCACCGAGGGCGTTGGCAAAGCAGCCGGTGTGAAGCTCGATCATTTCCGCCTCACAGAAGGAGCTGGCGCCGACCTGATCCTCGTCCGGATCAATGAAGAGGCTGACCTTGATGCCCGCATCGCGCAGTTTGCCGACACAGGCCTTCACCTCGTCCATACGACCGCAGACATCCAGCCCTCCCTCGGTGGTGACCTCCTCGCGATTTTCGGGAACCAGGCAGACGAAGTCAGGTTTGATTTTGAGAGCGAGCCCGAGCATCTCTTCGGTCACCCCCATCTCCAGATTGAGCGGCAGCTCCACCTCCTTGCGGATGCGCACCGCGTCGGCGTCCTGCATGTGACGGCGGTCGCCACGCACATGAATGGTCAGGGAGTCCGCGCCACCGGCCTTGGCCTGATGGCCGGCGGCCACGGGACAGGGTTCGGCGTTGTGGTTGTCCGGAACGAGGGCGTAGCGCGCCTGACGCAGCGTTGCGACGTGATCCAGATTGACTCCCAGAAGCATTGGCATGACAGGCAATAACCCTTCACCCAGAGCACCGCAAGAGCGAGTTCATCCGGCGGGCGGC
>JAWVYP010000287.1:0-3117 GCA_033722655.1 Akkermansiaceae bacterium
ATCATGTCACGTTCCCTCAAGAAAGGCCCGTTTGTCGACCAGAAGCTCCTCGCCAAGATCGACGCCATGGCGAATGCCGGCTCCAACCGCAAGCCGATCAAGACCTGGAGCCGCAGTTCGATGATCACCCCCGATTTCGTGGGTCACAACTTCGCGGTTCACAACGGCAAGACCTTCGTTCCCGTGTATGTCACCGAGAACATGGTCGGCCACAAGCTCGGCGAATTCGCCCCGACCCGCATCTTCCGTGCGCACGGCGGCATCGGTAAGAAGTAATCCACCCAGCTGAGAATCACCTTCATGCGTTCCTGCCTCCAGAACATCCAAGTCATTGCCACCGCCTGCGGGCTGTTGGTGCTGGCTGTGGTGTGCCCGGCGCAGGAAGCTTCCGATGTGGCCAAGCCGTCCGCCCAAGTGGCGAAGCTCAAGAAGCAGATTGCCCAGCTCGAGCAGCAGAACAGGAACCTGCAACGCAGCCTGACGGAAGCCAACCGCAATGAGCGCGAGGCCGCCGAGCAACTCGATCAGGTCCGCACCCGTCTCGCTGCCCTCGGCAAGAACCTGCTCGATGGAGGTGATGACCGCTTGATCCAGGCTGCTGCCGACTTGGAGATCGCCAACGAGCGCATTTCCCGCCTCGAAGCCGTCTCCAGCCGCTTGGCAGCCCAGGTCAGCAATTACATGCGCGAGGCCGTGGCCGCCGATCCGGAATCGAGAATTCAGGTCGAAACCTCGTTAAGAGAGCTTGACGCTGTGCTCGGTCTGCGCCAGAAGCCCCGGCCCGATGTGCGCACCGGCTCACTCAAGCAGTCGCGCATCGTCAGCATCGACCAGGAAAGCGGCATGCTGGTTCTCAACATTGGCCAACGCCAGGGAGCCCGCATTGGCATGACCTTCCGCCTCGTCCGCGGGCAGGAGCCCTACGGCAAGGCCATCCTCGCCGACGTCCGCCAGGCCGTCAGCGGTGTCTTCGTCGAAGCCATCGACGCCAACAAGGACATCTCCCCACGAATTGACGATCTCGCCATTCTCGAAACCAAATCCATCGCCGAATAACCTTCACGCCTCTCCCACCATGGAAGTCAAAAGCACCAGCAAATACGTTCCTCTCTCGCCCAAGAAGGCGCGCGAGGTTGCCCGTGTCATTCAGGGTATGCCCGTTTCCAACGCGCTCGACATCCTGAACTTCACTCCGAAGAAAGCCGCATTCCTGATCGGCAAGACCCTCAAGACCGCCATCGCCGACGCCGAGAATAATTTCTCGCTCGATAGCAGCAGCCTGGTCGTCAAGGAGGCCGTGATCGGTGCCGCGCCTTCCTACCGCCGCTACAAGCCGCGCGCCAAGGGTGCCGCCGCTCCCATCATGCGCCGTAACAGCCACATTTTCATCACCCTCGAAGCCGCCGAGCCCGAGCAGAAAAAGAAGAAGGCCAAGAAGGCCGCCAAGAAAACCAAGAAGGCCGCCGCCACTGCGGAAGCCAAAGACGCCTAATTTCCCCAACCATCCTTCATCATGGGACAGAAAGTAAATCCGATCGCATTTCGCCTCGCCGTTAGCAAAGACTGGCGCTCCAAGTGGTACGCCAGTGGCAAGGACTACACCGACAAGCTCCACGAGGATCTGGCCATCCGCGCCTACCTCCGCAACAAGCTCCAGAATGCCGGCCTCGCCCGTGTCGTCATCGAGCGCGCCTGGAACAGTGTCCGGGTGACCCTTCACAGCTCGCGTCCCGGTCTCATCATCGGCCGCCAGGGCAAGGAGATCGAAACCATGACCAAGGAAATCGGTGCCCTGTGCAAGGAGTCCCAGGTCAAGATCGACATCATCGAGATCCGCAAGCCCGAACTCGACGCCCAACTGGTTGCCGAACAGATCGCCATCCAGCTTGAGCGCCGCATCAGCTTCCGCCGTGCCATGAAGCGTGCCATCCAGACCGCCATGGACTTCGGAGCCGAAGGCATTCGCCTGCGCTGCGCCGGCCGCCTTGGTGGTGCGGACATCGCCCGTGCCGAAAGCTACCGCGAAGGCAAGGTGCCGCTTCAAACCCTGCGTGTGCCCCTCGACTACGGTTTTGCCGAAGCCCGCACCGTCTACGGCATCATCGGCGTCAAATGCTGGATCAACAAGAAGGACGATGTGGTCAATGCCCCGCGTCCCCAGAACGAGCGCCCGCCGCGCCGTCGCCCCGCCCAGAACCGCGGATAATCAACGCCACTCCGGCAATTCATCACCCGCCCAATTTTCTTCAACACCCAATCAATCTAGGAGGACAGAACCATGCCTTTGATGCCCAAACGAACCAAGTTCCGCAAGAGTCACCGCGGTAGCCGCGCCGGCAATGCCCAGAACGGCACCAGCGTTGCCTTCGGTGAATTCGGACTTCAGACCCTTGACCGCGGCTGGATGACCAACCGCCAGATCGAGGCTTGCCGTATTGCGATCACCCGCTCCCTCAAGCGCAAAGGCAAGGTCTGGATCCGCGTGTTCCCGCACAAGTCCATCACCAGCCGTCCGCCTGAAACCCGGATGGGTAAGGGCAAGGGTGCCGTCGACAAGTGGGTTGCCGTGGTCCGTCCCGGCAATGTCCTCTTCGAAGTCGGTGGCGTCACCGAGTCCCAGGCCCGCGAAGCCATGCGCCTCGCCTCCTACAAACTGGGCATCCGCACCCGCATGATCCAACGCAACACCCACTGATCCGAGTTGCTTCTAATCCTGAATCTCCAGTCTCCCAACCCCTCTCCACCATGGCCAAGACCAAAGGCAAAGAAATCAACCAGCTGACCCCCGACGAATTGTTGGTGCGTCTGCGCGAACTCAAGCAGGAGGCCCTCAACCTCCGCCTGCAACAGGCCACCGGCCAACTCGAGAACACTGCCCGCATCCGCCTGGTGCGCCGCGAGATTGCCCAGGTCATGACCGCCATCAACGCGAAGAAGAAGGCAAAGGCGTAAGCGCCAAGCTGTAACCCACCCACCGCAAACTTCACACCACCATGAGCGAAAGCGAAACCACCGTCCACAAGCGCAAGACCCGCGTCGGCGTTGTCATCTCCAACAAGATGGACAAGACCATCGTCGTCGAGCACATTGCCCGCGTCCCGCACCCGCGCTTCAAGA
>JAWVYP010000288.1:0-3110 GCA_033722655.1 Akkermansiaceae bacterium
GGCCGACCAGTGCAGCAGACCCGGGGAGGAGCTGCCTCCGTTTTCGTCCGCGGGCAGGTAGCTGGTGACATCCAGGAAGCGGGTCGTCTTGTCGGCCCGTTCGAGGTAGCGCCCCAGGTTCATGAATTCCCAGGCCTCATTGCGCAAAATGGTCGAGGAGGCAATGCCTAGGAAGGTCTCCACCGAGCGGCGGATGGTCTCGTAGTAGCGGGCCGGGTCGGCCTGGAGGAAATCCGCGGCCTCATCCGAGCGCGCAAAGAGATACATGGAGTTGAGTTCCTCCCACATTTCGTCGGAGAGCTGGTCGCGGATCATGCGGGCATTCTCGCGGGCTTGGGCCACGCAGGAACGGATGCTGTTTGGATTGGCCTCGTCATGAGAGAGGAAGTGGACCACTTCCGCGCTGCCCGACTCGCCGTGCAGCTCCTTGAAAAGCTCTTGGTCACCGGTGCTCAGGATGATGGGCTCCCAGAAGCCCTTGAGGCGCTTGCTGTCGAGGCTCTCGAAGTCCATCAACAGCTGCTGGTTGACGTCGATCAGACGCGCCAGATTATCAGCCCGCTCGACGTAGCGGACCATCCAGTAAAAGGTGTTGGCGACTCTGGATAGCATGGGTATTGGAATTATTGGTTGAGGACCCAGGTGTCCTTGCTGCCTCCTCCCTGGGAGGAATTGACCACCAGTGAACCCCTGTTGAGGGCAACACGGGTCAGGCCACCAGGCACGATGTTCACGTCCTTGCCGTAGATGATGTAGGGCCGCAGATCGATGTGGCGTCCCTCCATGGCGCCGTTGCACCAAGTGGGAGCACGGGACAGGGAGATGACGGGCTGGGCGATGTAATTGCGGGGCTCGGCAATGATGCGTTCACGAAAGGCCTCGATTTCGTCCTTGGAAGCCGTCGGGCCCATCAACATGCCGTAGCCGCCCGACTCGTTGGCAGCCTTGACCACCAGCTCGGGCAGATGGTCGAGAATGAACTTCTGGTCCTCGGGCTCGGAGGCAAGGTACGTCTCGACATTCTTGAGGATGGGTTTCTGACCGAGGTAGTAGTCGATCATGCGCGGCACGAAATAGTAGATCAATTTGTCGTCTGCCACGCCCGTGCCCACGGCATTGGCCAGCGCCACGTTGCCGGCGCGGTAGGCACTCATCAGGCCGGGCACGCCGAGCATGGAATCCTTGCGGAAGACCACGGGATCGATGAAGTCGTCATCGATGCGACGGTAGATCACGTCCACCCGCTTCATCCCCTTGGTGGTGCGCATGTAGACGAAGCGGTCCTGCACGATGAGATCGCGACCCTCGACGATGTCGATGCCCATTTCGCGGGCGAGGTAGCAGTGCTCGAAGTAGGCACTGTTGTAGCAGCCCGGCGTCAGCAGCACGCAGGTGGGATTGTGCTGACGGCCCGGCGAAATGTGTTCGAGCATCTTGACCAGCTCCTGCGGATAGGAGCTGACCGGACGCACGCCCATGACGTCGAAAAGACCCGGAAAGGCCCGCTTGAGGGCATTGCGGTTCTCCAGCAGATAGGAGGCCCCGGACGGGCAGCGGCCATTGTCCTCGAGCACGTAGTAGTCGCCGTCCTTGCCGCGGATCAGGTCGCTGCCGCAGATGTGGATGTAGATGTCGTTGGGCACGTCCACGCCGCGGAATTCCGGGCGGTAGTGCTTCGCGTTCTCCACGTAGTGACGCGGAATGACCTCGTCCTTGAGGATCTGCTGGTCGTGGTAGATGTCGTGGAGGAAGAGGTTGAGCGCCACGATTCGCTGGGTGAGCCCGGCCTCCAGGGTTTCCCACTCGCTGGCGCCAATGACGCGCGGTACGGGATCAAAGGGAAAGATGCGCTCCTGGCCCTGATTGTCGTGATAGACGTTGAAGGTGATGCCTTGGCGCAGGAAATAGAGCTCCGAATTGGCCTTGCGGGCCTCGAAATCCTCCTGGCTCAGTTCGCCAAAGCGCTCGACCAGAGCCGCGCAGGAGGGCCTCACCGAGCCATCGGACTCGAACATTTCGTCGTAGAAATCGGCGGGGTCGTAGTTTTCAAACATGTCCTGGGTGGGTCTCGGGCATGCCATTTGGGCGCGAGGACCCATGGTTCACACAGGAAGAAGCACATCTCAAGCCAAGATTCCTCTCGCCTGCGGCGCGACGGATGGCTAAATCCAGTTTCATGTACGTCTGGTCCAAGCTCTCGGGTGCGAAATGGGTCGATGCGTGGGAGGAGCGCTTCCAGGGCAATGCGAACCTGGTGGTCGAGTATCTCAAGGGCGGCAAGTCGATCCGGCTCAAGCTCTTCTGCGCTTCCATCAAGGAGGCCGAGGCCGTCCAAGAGCAATGGGGTGGCTCCGTGCGAAAGATGTCGGGCGAATGGAAAAAGCCCGCCGCCCTTCCGCCGCCCATCAAGATCCGCGATTGTTTCCTGCTGACCCAGGAGTCCAAGGCTGTCGCCCTCAAAAAACTCATCAAGCAACACCCGCAGCGCAACATCATCTCCATTCCTCCTGAAATGGCCTTTGGCACCGGTGATCACGCCACCACCTCAACCTGCCTGCGCCTGCTCGTCGACATCGCCCGCGAACGCAAGGACACGACATGGAGCATGGCCGACCTCGGCTGCGGGACGGGGGTCCTCGCGGTGGCCGCCCACAAACTCGGGGCCAAGGATCTCTTCGCCTGCGACTTCGATCCCTTCGCCGTGAAGGTCACTGAAACCAACACCCAGCGCAACGACACCCCCGGCATCCGCGTCAAGGAGCAAGACGTGCTGAAGTGGAAGCCACGCAAGTCCGGCTACGATGTGGTGGCAGCCAACATTTTCTCCACCGTGCTCATCCAGGCGTGGCCCGTAATCGCCAAGGCCCTCAAACCGGGCGGTGACCTGATCGTCTCCGGCATCCTCGCCTCGCAGGCCTGGGACTGCTTTACCGCTGCTGCCGAGCATGGCCTGGGGTTTTCGAAGGTGATGCGCAAGGGGAAGTGGGTGAGTGCAAGGGGTGGGCACATGGCGGATTTGGCCTGAGTGGATTCCTCTGTAGCGGCGGGGGGGTAACCGGGGGGCCCGCACCCCCCCCCGGGCAGAACCCCCCCGGCCACCCCCGAATTTA
>JAWVYP010000289.1:0-3057 GCA_033722655.1 Akkermansiaceae bacterium
ACGGCATTGAGCAGGGCCAGCATTTCTTCAACCCGCTCCGGATGCTCGTCGGCGAGATTGGTGGTCTCCTTGGGATCTTGCGCGAGATTGAAGAGTTGGTGTTGGTCACCAAATTCCAGCTCGAAGTAATCAAGTCGGACGGGTTTTCCCTCCTCGTCGAGTTCGGGCTGCCAGCGAACCACCTGCATCTTGCCCTGCTCATCACGCGGATAGTCGCCGTCGCCCGCGCCCTCAATTAGCTTCCAGTCGCCGACCCGGATGGCGAACTGGCCGCTGACGGAATGATGAATGGTGTGGGGCCGCAATGGCTTTTCATGCTCCCTTCCGGCGAGCACCGGCAGGATGTCGAAACTGTCCCTGGCGATGTCCTTGGGAGCTTCGATCCCGTGCAGCTTGGCGAAGGTGGTCATGAAATCGGTGAGGCAAACCGTTTCATCACTGGTGGATCCCGCTTCGACCACGCCGGGCCAGCGCACGATCAGCGGCACGCGGTGACCGGCCTCGTAAATCATGCGCTTGGTGCCACGCCAGGGGCCGTTGCAGTCGTGACCGTTGAGTTGCGGATGGGGACGCGCGCCATTGTCACTGGTGACAATGACGATGGTGTTGTCGGCAAGCTTGAGCCGATCGAGCGTATCGAGCACTTCAGCCACCGCCCAATCGAACTCGATCATGAACTCGCCATAGACTCCGGAATCGGTCCTGCCCTTGAAGCGTTCGTGGGGGGTCAGCGGAAAGTGGATGTTGGTGGTCGGGTAGTAGAGGAAGAAGGGCTTGTCCTGATGGCGCTCGATGAAGGCCACCGCCTCTTTGGAAATTTCGGTCGCGGTATCCTCGAGGCTGCGCATGGTCTTCTTCTGCACTTCCTTGTCCCTGTAACTGGCCCCTTCCGGCAGATCCACGATGCGGCGGTCCCGCATGTAGACGCGGAGACCGCGACCGCTGTTGTGGCTGTAGGGAACTCCAAAGAATTCATCGAAACCGGTCTCGAGCACGCCGGGCTTCACCTCGCCACTGAAATCGACTCCGGGTTTTTCGCCCCAGCCCAGATGCCACTTGCCGATGCAGCCCGTGCGGTAACCGGCCTGCTGGAAGACCTTGCCGATGGTCAGGCGCTCGGTGTCGATGAGCAGGGGGTGGTTTTCCATCAGCACCCAGTTCTTGAGCCAACTGCGCCAGGCGTAGCGGCCGGTCAGCACCGAATAGCGGGTCGGAGTGCACACCGCCGACGGCGAGTGGGCGTCCGTGAAGCGCATGCCTTCCCCGGCGAGACGATCGCAGGCCGGCGTCTTGAAATGCGTCGCCCCGTAGCATCCGAGATCCCCCCAGCCCATGTCATCGGCCATGATGAGGATGACGTTCATGGGGCGCTCCTCCTTCTCGGCACCCAAGGAAAGCAGTGAACAGGCGAGCGTGAGGGCGGAAATTCGGGCGAGCATGGCTTTGGAATCAGGCTTTGGATATGGACATTGCCTCCGTCCACAAAACGGGTGGAGAGCTACCGATATTCCAGTCTGCCAGCTCTCCGGGCGCTGGCAATCCAGGATTGGGTACTGCAACTCATTGAGCCACCCTACCCTGCAGAACCAGACCTACAATCGACGCCACTGGTTGCCGTCCTGCTGCAGCAGGTCATCGGCTTCACGAGGGCCCCAGGAACCGGCCACGAACTCGGCCATGGGCGGCTTGTTGCCGGACTCGTGCCAGGCCCGCTCAATGTGATCGATGAAGCGCCAGGCTTCCTCGACCTCGTCGCGGCGGGCAAACAAGGTGGCATCCCCGGCCATCGCGTCGAGCAGGAGGCGCTCATAAGCCTCGGGACTGGCCTTGCCGAAACTGGTGGCGTAATGGAAGTCCATCTTCACCGGCTCCAGGCGCACGCTGTTGCCCGGAATCTTGGAGACCATGCGCAGTGAAATGCCCTCGTCGGGCTGGATGCGGATCACCAGCACGTTGTCGCTGGTGCTGCCATCGCAGGCGGTGTTGAAGAGCACGCAGGGCGCGTCCTTGAAGTGGACGGAAATCTCGGTCGACTTCTTGGGCAGGCGCTTGCCCATGCGGATGTAGAAGGGCACCCCGCTCCAGCGCCAGGTGTCGATCATCAGGCGCAGGGCGACGTAGGATTCGGTTTCGGACTCGGGATTGACCCGGTCCTCCTCGCGGTAGCCCAGGACCGGCTCGCCATCGACGTGACCGGCGGTGTATTGGGCACGCACCACGTTTTCCGCGACCTTCTCGGGCGTATCCCATTGGCGCAGGGAGCGGATGACTTTGACCTTCTCGTCGCGCACGCCGTCGGCACTGAGATCAGTGGGCGGCTCCATGGCAACCAGGCTGAGCAGTTGCAGGAGGTGGTTCTGCACCATGTCGCGCAGCGCGCCCGCACCATCGTAGTAGGCCCCGCGGCCTCCTTCCATGCCGAGGTGCTCCGCACAGGTGATCTGCACGTGGTCGATGTGCTTGCTGTTCCAGAGTGGCTCGAAAATCGCGTTGGCAAAGCGCAGCACCATCAGGTTCTGGGCGGTCTCCTTGCCGAGGTAGTGGTCGATGCGGTAGGTGTCCTTTTCCTCGAAGGTGGCATTGACCACCTCGTTGAGGTGATGGGCCGTCTTGAGGTCGGTGCCGAAGGGCTTCTCGACGATCACCCGCGACCAGCATCCCTCCTTGCTCTGGTTGAGGCCGGCCTGCTTGAGTTGCAGCAGGATGTCATCGAAGAAATCGGGGGCCGAAGCGATGTAGAAGAGGCGGTTGCCCTTGCCACCACGCTCCTCGTCGATGGCGTCGAGGCGTTCGGCGAGGCGCTTGTAGCCTTCCTCGTCGTTGAATTCCGAGCGGTGGTAGTGGACGTTCTCGATGAAGGGTTTCCACACCTCCTCGTCGTGACCGCTGCGCGAGACCTTGCGGTTGATTTTCTCAAGCCCTTCACGGAATTCCTCGTCACTCTTGTCCCTGCGGGCAAAGCCCACGATCTTCATGCCCGTCGGCAGTTCGCCATCGGCCGCCAGGTTGTAGAGGCCGGGGATGAGCTTGCGGTGGGTCAGGTCTCCGGTGGCACCA
>JAWVYP010000290.1:0-3033 GCA_033722655.1 Akkermansiaceae bacterium
CATGAAGGGATGGCTGGGTTGTCCATGGCGGACTCGGATGCGGCCTCCATGAACGGATGTGGCGAGAGCTCATAGCCTGTGAATAACTTGGGGACAAACTCGGGAAGCCCTTGCGGCTGAGGGTGGGCCGTGCATGGGTGTGGCATGAAGCGAATCCTGTTCACTCTCCTCAGCCTTTGCGGTCTCGCCACGGCGGCGCCGCAGCCCATCGTACTCGTGCTCACCAATGTTGACCACATGCGCAGCATGGAGGGCGAATCTGAAGCCACGCCCACCGGATTCTACCTCTCGGAAGCCGCCCATCCCTATGCCGTCTTCACCGATGCGGGCCATGAGGTGATCCTCGCCAGTCCCGATGGAGGCTTTGCCCCGGTTGATCCCAAGAGTCTCAAATTGGAGAAGGACAAGAAGAACCAGGCCTTCTGGGAAGCCCACGGCGACAAGCTGGATGGGCGCGCCGGGGTGGAGGGCACCAAGCCGCTCTCCAGCATCGATCCGAAGGACGTGGCCGGGGTCTACTTTGCCGGTGGCCACGGCACGATGTGGGATTTTCCCAATTCAAAGGTCGTAGGCGAATTCATCACCCGGGTGGATGCCAACCAGGGGGTCATCGGGGCGGTTTGCCACGGTCCGGCTGCCTTCATCGGTGCCAAGGGAGCGGACGGGAAGCCGCTGGTTGCGGGAAAGAAGGTGGCGGCCTTCACCAATGCCGAAGAGAAGGCAGTGAAGCTTGAAGAGGTCGTGCCCTTCCTGCTGGAGAGCGAACTGGAGAAGGCCGGGGCCGAGGTGGTAACCGCGGCCAACTGGGCTGAAAATGCCGTGCGCGACGGCCGCCTGGTGACCGGCCAGAATCCTTCCTCGGCCACGAAATCGGCCAAGCTCTTCGTCGAGGCGCTCAAGGATTCCGAGTAGTCTTTCGAGAAATGGTTTGGCAGGCCCGGCTTGACTCGGCAGGTTCAAGGCATGGACTTTCAAGTAGCAACCCTCTGCGATTTCGCCGCCGACTACAACGGCAAGCTGGTGGTCAATGGCACCTTCGACACCCTGGCCGCCCGCAGTCTGCCGGTGTCTCATCCGCATTGCTCGCTGGCTCTGCGCATCTGCTTCACGCCCGAGGACATCGGCCACCACAAGTTTTCCATCACCATCATCGACGAGGATGGAGAAGTGCTCGATCCCAAGAACATGCCCATTGAGCCGGAGTTCGATGTGAAGCTACCCGATAGCGCGCCCTTCATCAGTCGCAACATTGTCATGAACCTGCAAGGCCTGCGCTTTCCCAAGGCCGGCCTCTACTCGCTGGACATTTCCTGTGACGGCGAGCTGTCCGTGCGCCTGCCGCTGCGAATCGTCGAGGTGAAGCAGGGCGAGGACGGCAAGCAGCGCCTGGGTTGAATTGTAGGGACGCTCTGTAAGCGCCGTTAGAATGGGTCGACGGTCCATAGACCGCCGCTACAGTTCCAATCCCTTCACGAACTGCGTGAAGAACTGGGCGCCCTGTTTGAGTGCGTCGATATCGATGAACTCATCCACCGTGTGCGCCTGTTGAATGCGACCCGGCCCCATGCAGATGCTAGGAATGCCACCGGCCGAAAGGTGGGCCGCGTCCGAGAACCAGGGAGCACTGGCCAGTGAACTGCCCTGATCGAGCAGGCGCTGAATGCCGGGATGCTTGGCATCGGTCTCAAGCGGCGGGTTTTCGTGCGGGTTGACGATCTCAATCGGCAGTTCGTGATCGGCAATGGTGTCGGCGAGCAGCTTGAGGGCACCGCCTGCCTCGTGCAGGGAGGGGGTGAAGCGGATGTCGATTTCGACCTCGGCCAGGTCGGGCACGATGTTGGGTCGTGAGCCGCCACGGATGACGCCGATGTTGAGGGTCGAGGGGCCCAGGTCGGGATGGCTGAACCCGGCGAGCTTGGGCACCAGGTGGCGATCGAGCTGGTTGATGGCGCGGCTCAGCTTGAGGATGGCGTTGTCCCCGTTCTGCGGCATGGAGCTGTGGGCGGCCTTGCCGGTGGCGCGCAGGGTGGCCCAAGTGGATCCCTTGTTCTGGTGGACCACCGCCATGTCGGTGGGCTCGCCGACGATGGCAAAGCTGTAGTGCTTGCCGTGGTTGCGAGCAAAGGCCTTGGAGCCCCACTGGCCGCTCTCCTCGCCCATGAAGGCGACGAAATCCATGGCCACGGGGAGGTCTTCCAGGATGTCGCGGTTCTCATGCAAGGCCCAGAGCATGGCGGACATGGGGCCCTTGGTGTCGCTGGAGCCGCGGCCCCAAAGCTTGGCGTCGCGGATCTCCCCGCTGAAGGGCTCGATGGTCATGCCGGCCACGCCCACCGTATCGAGGTGGGGACCGAAGAGCATGCGCGGACGCCCATCCATGGGGGCGAAGCGAGCGATGAGGTTGGGTCGGCCGGGTCTGATTTCCTCAAGCGTGACCTTGGCGCCAATGGACTCGAGCCAGCCGCTCAAAAAAACGGCAATGGTTTCCTCGCCGGTCTCGGTCGTGCCCGGGGTGTTGTCCGGGTTGACCGAGGGAATGCGCACCAGTTGCTGGAGCAGCGTGACGACGTCCTGACTCATGCTGACGAGGATCGGCTGCCTGCAGGTCTGGCGCAAGAGAGATCCTTGCATCGCTGGGAGTATCACGGCAGGCAAGCGAGATCGCTTTACAGGATCCGGGGCGATTGCTGCAGTCGTCCATGCGCAAATTTCTTTTTCTTCTGCTTGGTTTCTTCAGCGGCCCCATCGCCCTTGCCGACAAGGCTCAACCCAATGTCCTCTTCATCGCCATCGATGATCTACGGCCTGAGCTGGGCTGTTACGGCAGTGAGCAGGTGAAGAGCCCGAACATCGATGCCTTGGCCAAGGAGTCCCTTCTCTTCCAGCGGGCTTATTGCCAGATTGCGGTCTGCGGAGCCTCGCGGGCCAGCCTGTTGACGGGCGTCTGGCCGACCACCCAGCGATTTGTCAGCTACAAATGCTCGGCAGACAGGGATGCCCCGGAAGCCCCCACACTTCCCGAGGTGTTCAGGA
>JAWVYP010000291.1:0-3028 GCA_033722655.1 Akkermansiaceae bacterium
ACACCCTGCAACTGACCGCCGACGACGGCTTCAACCAGCCAAGCCAAACCATCACCGTGACCGTTCTCGAGGAGGGGACCTCGACATACGACACCTGGTCAACCGGCAGCTTCGCCAATGCCGTCACCGACACCGCCATGACCAGTGATCCAGACGGCGACGGCCGCAGCAACATGATGGAGTTCGCCTTCGGCACCGATCCCACCCTCATGGACATGGGACCACTCGCCATCGACGGCTCACGCCACGGTGCCCCGGTCGCTGCCGTGGATACGGTGAGCGGCGGCTTTGCCCTCTACTTCATGCGCCGCGACGACCACGCGACTTCCGGCATCACCTACACCGCCCGCTTCAGTGACGACCTCACCAGCTTCGAAGCCAACGATGACTCCGCCAATCCGCCCGAAATCGTGCCCGGCTCGAGCGATGGCGAGTATCATGTGCTCAAGCTCCCCTTCCCCGCCAGCCTGAGCAACGGCAATCCGGCAAGATTCGGCTGCGTGGAGGTCCTGGCGCCATGAGGCAGCTGCTGCGCAAAACCCATTCAAAAAAACCCCATGGTTGCCCATGGGGTCTTTTTTGAATGGACGGCCTCAATCCTTGGTGGACAGCTCATGCATGGCATCGGCGAAGGCCCTGCCGATCCTGCCGTAGGTGAGGGCTGAACCCATGTAGTGGAAGGCCTGGTTGGACTTGCCGGTCTCGTACACCTTGAGTTCCTCTTCCGTGAGCACCTTCGAGGCGATCTTTTTTGACCAATCCTTGATCGCGCCTCTCAGGGCCCTCGGTTTGTCCGCAAGGTCGGGCTTGTCGGCGATGGCTTTCTCTTCGGCGGCCTTGTTGAGCTTGTTCATGATACGCTCCAGTTCCATGTCCCAAAGCGGGGCGGTCTGGACGATGGTGACATTGTCTTGGAATTCCGGTAGTGAGCCCGTGGCGGCCTGGGCCTTGCGGAAATGGAACTGCTTGTCGGACTCATCCTCAATGGGGCCACCGATGCCCATCACCCCGATCACGGTCGGCAGATTGGGAGCATTCAGATCCTTGCGCAGGTCCTTGATCAGGGTCGCCATCAGGCGGGTGTATTCCGAAAAGTCCTTCTCGGGATAGGGGCCAATCATGTCATTGAAACCCTGGAACCAGACGAAACCGGCGAGTTCGGCACCCTGGTCGGCATCGTAGCCGGGATGGTACTTGCCGGGGTCGGCGAGCACGTCTTTGACGTGCTTGACCATGTGCTGGTAGTAGGCGCCCGTCGGGTTGCCGTGGCCATCCTTGTCCTGCTCGTAGGGCCCGGCACTCGGCGGGCGGAACTGCTGCATGAGATTGCGGCCTCCCCAGGCGGTCTTGATGATGAGGATGGGCTCGTTCAGGTGCTTGTGCATGTAGATGCCGAAGGTATAGGCGGGGCCGAAGCGCTCCTTCGGGCCCGGATCCTCGGCGAAGCCAGGCAGCAACGGACCTGCTTTCTCAAGCAGGGGTCTGGGCTCGCCTTTCCTGATGTCGCCATTGCTGAAATAGACGCCGTAGACCCCCTCGGGGGCATCCGGCTTGCCGTCGTCGCCGGTCATGGCCTTGTACATTTCCAGGTCACCACCCTCGTACTGCAACCTCTCGATGGTTTCGACCTTGGCTTGGCCCTGCATGTTGGATTGGCCGGCCAGGATGTAGACCTTGAGCGGCTTGGCCTCGGCCATGATCTGGCTGGAGGCTGCGAGGCCTGCAAGCAGGCAGAGGTTTCGGCACAGGGTTCGGGAAATTCTGCGCAATGGGTTGCGGAGCAGGTTCTTGGTCATGGATTGGTGGGAATGGTTCATTCTTGGATACCCACGCTCGCATGCATTCTATCGGAGACAAACCGATAAATTCCGAAAAAACCTGGGCTCCTGCTGTTACCCACCGGGTTGCATAACGACAAAGCCTGCATCACCGGTCCTGCAGCTTGATCCAGCTAGCCCGGATCTTTCATGATTCTCGTGGGCGAGGCGCAGGAATTCTCGATCTTGCCAAGGCCGACGCTGAAAACGCAGTCAGGGCTGAGTTGACACTCTGTCCAACTGCGTTTTCAAGGAGAACGCAGGCAATATCGGAAAGGACAAGCCGCAGACCGAGGTTTCATGAAATATTCGGGCTAGATTTCAACCGACTCTGCCGCTTGTGCGCCAAGCCCCGGTGTGACGGCCTCATCACCAAATACCCACCCGCCCTACGGATAATAGCGGATGTAGTGGACCTGAATCTGCGGTGTCCCCGGATTGTGGTGAAAGAAGACAAAGAATTTCGCATTCTCGGTGTGGCGCCACTTCGTATCCTTGAACGGTTTCGGCTCATCCCCTTTCCGGTAAAACAAATGCACAAAAAGATATTTGCTGTTGTTGACGACCTCGTTGGGTTCGGGATCCAGGATGGTGTAGCCACCCTGCTTCAAGTTGAAACCCTTGTCGCCGATTTTTCCGGCGATGTCGGTTCTGCTTGCGTTGTAGACCAGGTATTTGCCAAGTCCGAGACCTTCCTGGCTGCCATTCAGGGCGATCATCTCCAGCCCATCCGAATAGTTCTTGCCCTTGGGCATGACCAGAATGATTTGCTTGCTGCCATTGCCCACCTTGGTCTTGCCGTAGGTGGTGAATGCGAAGTTACCCTCCTCATCGACACCGGACCTGCCAAGCAGCCAATGGCTCATGCGATTTACCCTGTAGACCTCGGAGAGCGACCTCGTGGGCAGCTCCACTTCAATGGCTTCTTCGGGACCGATCCGCAACTCGACCGATGATGGATCCGCAATTGCAGGGAAGGAGACAAACTGGATTTCCACTTTGTCGACGGGCTGTGCGCCGAGCTTTGCGATGGCGGCAAGGGCGAACAGTGCGACCATGCCGATTGGGGATCGATGGAATTTCATGGGCCTTGGGTAATCAGGGATCAGATTTCGGATGGGTTGAGCCAGCGGAAGGAGACCAGCTCGAATTTACGTCCGAAGCGGCGGCTGGCGACGGATTCTGCTGGCAGCTCGGATGGGGACAGGTGG
>JAWVYP010000292.1:0-3013 GCA_033722655.1 Akkermansiaceae bacterium
AGGCCGACGCTGAAAACGCAGTCAGGGCTGAGTTGACACTCTGTCCAACTGCGTTTTCAAGGAGAACGCAGGCAACATCGGGAAGGACAAGCCGCAGACCGAGGTTTCATGAAATTTCCGGGTTAGGCTGCCCCGGGCAATCGCCGCTTGGCAGGTCCCGGGATCGAAACGATGATCCCCCCATGCCCCGCATTGCTGTCACCCTCGGAGATCCCGCCGGCATCGGCCCGGAAGTGGTCGACGCCGCGATGAAATCCGGCCTCCTGCCCAAGGATGTGGAGTGGCAGCGGCTCGGCACCACCGAGGGCGTGCTCCCCGGCCAACCCGACGAGACCTCGGCCAAGATTGCCCTGGATGCCCTGCAGGAGGCGACCCGCCTTCTAACCGAAGGTGAAGTCGACGGAGTCGTCACGGGACCCGTCTCCAAGGATGGCCTGCAAGGACTCGGCTTTGGGTTTCCGGGCCAGACGGAATTCTTTGCCGGTGCCCTCAACACCGAAGAATACGGCATGCTGCTGACCGGCGACCACCTCAGTGTCGGCCTGGCCACCATCCACGAACCCCTGTCCCGGGTGGCCAGCCTCCTGGATGCCGCCTCCATCGTGCGCATCGGCAAGCTCACCGCCACCTTCATCCAGCATCGCAAACTCGGCTCACCGCGCATTGCCGTTTGCGGCCTCAATCCCCACGCTGGCGAGCAGGGGCGATTTGGCGACGAGGAAGAGCGCATCATCGCTCCGGCCATCGCCGAACTCAATGCCCTGCACATCGGCGAATTCAGCGGCCCCCACGTGCCTGACGCGGTGTTCCGCGAGGCTGCCCAGGGCCACTTCGATGCCGTCATCGCGATGTATCACGATCAGGGCCTGATTCCACTCAAGCTGCTGGACTTCGAGAGTGCCGTCAACGTCACCCTCGGCTTGCCCAAGCCCCGCACCAGCCCCGACCACGGCACCGCCTATGACATTGCCGGCAAGGGCATCGCCAATCCCTCCTCCATGATTGCGGCAATGAAGCTCTGCGCCGAATTGTGCGTTGGTCAGGGCTGATTCCTGGGCGAACCAATGCCTTTGTAGAAGATCGCAAAGATCAGGGTGCAGATCGCAATCATGCCGGAGAGAGTTGCCCAGAACTCGACCCAGCCCTCGCCGCTGGCATTGACCATGTGCTTGCGCATGGTGCCGCACAGCCAAGTTCCCGTCAGCGAGCCAAAGCCTGCGGAAACCACCATCAGCAGGCCTTGGGCCTGGGTCCTGAGTCCGGAATCCACGCGGCGATCGAGGAAGACCTGGGAGGTGATGAAGTAGAGCGTGTAGCAGACGCCGTGGAGCGCCAGTCCGCCGATGTGCCACCAGATCTGCTCGCTGACTCCCGCCTGGGCACTCATCGCAAAGCGCAGGACCGACAAAGCAAGCGCCCACAGCAGCACGCACTTCACGCTGTAGCGGGCAAGCAAGCTGCCGAGTACGAGCATGGTCACGATCTCAAGCACCTGGCCCACCGTCATGGTGCCCGTTGGATGAGGGTCACCCAGGAAACGGAGGAATTCCGGACCATACATGTAGAAGGCCGAAATCGGGATGGAGAACAGACCCGTCACCAGGAAAAACACCAGGTGGTCGCGCTGCTTGAGCAAACGCAGGGCATCAAAGCCAAGACGGCTGCGCCAGTCCCGCACCACGCCCAGCGGAGGCGTGTGCGGCAGCAAGCAGGCCAGCCCCACCGCCACCAGGCGCGTGGCTCCCGAGGCATACCCGGCCACCGGGCTGGAGTCCGCATGCAATACCAGACTGACCACCAGTCCTCCGGCAATCCAGCCGATGGTGCCTCCCAACCTCGCCAGGGGAAACTTGCGTTCGGGATTTTCCAGGCCATTGAGGGCGATGCTTGTGAGCATGGCCCAGGTTGGCCCGGAAATCAGGGCGTGGGCGGCCAGGAGAGCGAGAAACCAAGCCGGATGCCAGCCGAGGTCGAGGGTGGCAAAGGCGGCGGCAATCAGGATCGCCGCTGCCAAGGACAGCCAGAGGTAGATCCGCTCCGCTGAAAAACGCTGATCCGCCAGGGCTCCACCGATCAGGGGGCTGATCAGCGCGCAAATCGGGGGCACCATGAAGGCCGGGCGCACCCAATCACTGAGCCCCAGCGCGCCAAGGGTATTGGTCAAGGCTGGCAACCAGCAGCCAAGGGCCATGCCCTGGAAAAAGAAGGCGGCCCACAACACCGACATGACCCTGGAGGGGCTTGGGCGCGGTGCGGGTGAATCCTGCATACCGCCCAACTACACACAGGGTGGATGGCGGTCAATGGCCGCCGCTCCACACTTGCGCCCCGGCCCAAAAAGCGCCATGGCGTGGGCGTGGAGCAGAGTCCTGACAGCAAACCCGGCCGCGAATGGCCCTGGCAGGCCGGTCTGCGCTCGGCCCGGGCCAACTTCCTGCCCGCGCTGGTGGTGCAGGCGGCGATGGTGGCGCTGCTCATCGCCTACTACCAGCATCCGCCCACGCGTGAGGCCCTCGACCAGCTCGCCGACTTCAAGCAGCGCACCGGCTACCTCTTCATCTGCGGCTCGGCCATGCTCGCCGCCGGCATCATTCCGGAGCTCTTGCGCATCTTCTTTTTCCAGAAGGGCCGCATCCGCAAACGCAACCTCTCCAACCTGCTCTTCACCCTGCCCTTCTGGGCCTTCATGGCGATCACCGTCGACCTCTTCTACAAGCTCCAGGACCGGGTCTTCGGCGATGCTGTCGACCTCCAGACCGTGGCCATCAAGGTGGCCGTCGACCAATTCGTCTACGCTGCCCTCTTTGCCTCGCCGGTGACCTGCATTCTCTATGAGTGGAAGCTCAAGGGCTACCGCATCAGCCGGATGCCTCGTGTTTTCAGCCTCCGGTATTACCGCGATGTCGTCTTCCCCGTCCTCTTCGCCAACTGGTGCGTGTGGATCCCCATGATCTGTGTCGTCTACTGCCTTCCTCTGCCCCTTCAGTTTCCCCTCTTCAGCCTTGCCCTCTCG
>JAWVYP010000293.1:0-2944 GCA_033722655.1 Akkermansiaceae bacterium
AATTCTTTGCAAGCAGCGGCCCGCTCCAGCCAACAAAAGGCCTCCTCATTTTCCCGCATGATGTCCTCGAGAAGCGCATTCTCAATTTTGACTTCGCCCTCCAACCACAAATAGAGGTCCCTATCCATGCTCTCTTTAAACAACCAGTCACTTTTCGTTTCCACAACCGCAGACAATGCATTCTCAATGTAAGTGAGCGCATTGTCCTCATCGGCCACCTCCTTGGGCTTCCAGGCCAGCTCACCCAACTCCGGCGGATCTGCATCTCGGCTGCCATTCCAGATGACATAGATGCCGACGGCCATGAACAGCAGTACTGCGGCGCAGATCCAGATCGCGATCAGCTTGAGTTTCTTGTCGGAGTCGCCCCACATGGTCGCCCCACAGCACCAGATCTCTATCAGGGATGCACGCTCAAAAGGAGTTTCGGCAGCGCGTCAAACCAACTGAGAATCTCCACGATCACCTCACTCTGAAACGCCGGCGGGAAAAGCACACTCAGCGGCAAGGCCACCGCCAGCAGGGCCGGGATGCGACCCAAAGACCTGCCCCACTTGCGCTCCATCACGGTCAGCAGGCCGTGACCGGTGAAGAACAAGGTCGGCAGGCCGTAGCCGGATTGTACGGGCAAGGTGATGGCCAACTCGTGGAGAATTCCGGATCCGACAAAGACCGCGAAGATGCCAGCTGATGGCCCGGCCACCGAACTTACCGGCCGGCCCACCAAGCGCTGCATCATCTGCGAGTAACCAACGTTCCAGCGTCGACTCCAGAAGTCACCAATGCCCTCTGCCTTGAGCACGTTGGGAAAGAGGGTTCGCACGGGATATCCCGCCAACCGCATGGCGACCTTGAGCAGCCGCAGGATGCCGAAGTGGAAGGCGAGGCTCATCGGCACAAACATGATGAGGATGTGGCGCCAGCCGGCTTCCCAAACCCACCAGCAAGCCAAGAGGCCCAATGCCGTGAGCAGTAGGCCCACCTTAAAATCCCCTTTCCAACTCAGGCCAGACTTGCGCCGGCGAAAACTCACCGGATCCATGCCGAACCAGCAGCAGGCAAAGACCAGATAGTTGACCCAAGTCAGCCGTTCACGCCGCGCCCATTCGGCATAGACCAAGCCCTTCATCGTCGCCAGCAGCACACAGCAGATGCCAAACATGCGAAGCAGCGGGCCTTCGTGGATCAGCGCCAAGTGGGTCGACACCATGAGGATCACCAGCAAGCTCCATCCCATCAGGCGCCGCGGCAGATCCTTGTGGATCGGAGCCAACAGGGGCCCCGCAACAATCCCCAGCGCAATGAAAATGGGCACCAGCCCCATCATCCCGCACCTCCCAGCCAAGCCAGCCAACCCAAATTCCAGGCAATGAGCAGAGCAAAGAGCGTCACCAGTCCGATGAAGAGCAGACTCAGCAAGTGCTTGGCGAGCTTGTTGAATGGAGTGGGCTCAACCTCCATCAGATCAAAGCCGAAGAACTGCAGGTAGAGCCGCACACCCCACCACAGCAGCATAAAACTCAGCATGGCAATGGCCGGCCCACTGCCGCCCATCAGCCAGTCGCCGAAGAAGAGCAGTAGAATAGCGAAGAAGAGGTGACTGCCCAAAACGTAGGCGGCGTAGGTCCACCACATTTCGCGCATCAAGGGACTGAGCACCTTGAGCTTTTGATTCCAACCCAGCACCTTGGGAATCCACAGGCTGGCGATGCAGAGAAACACCAGAGAGGTGCCGCCGATCACGAGTCCGGTTTCGAGCAAGGCTTTCATGAGGCGATGGCAGTGTGGGTGAAGATGGCGGCCAGTGCGAGGAACACTCCGAGAAAGAACAGATCCCAACCGCGTTCACGAGCCCGCAGCTCCTTGTCGTAATAGCTGAGCTGCACCCCCACCCGGCTAAACCAGAAGATGGCGAAAAAGGCGGCGAGCACCCGGCCCATGCCATCCTCCAGCAGCAGGTGTGGCCAGGCCATACAGAGCAGGGCGAGCGATGCGATGATGAACACGATGTAGCCGCAGTGAACGTAAAAGATTTGGCGCACGATGGTCTCGGAGGACTCGAGATTGGCCGCGTAGCGAAAGCGCTTGGCAGCCACAAAGTTGGCGACGACCAAGCCGACCATGATCAGCCCGGCGAATCTCAATTCCATCTGCATCAGGTTCATCTTCCGCTCCCTTTCTTATTTTCAATATTTTCAGAAAATAGTGAACAATCAAGATAAATCGCCCGTTTCCGACCATTAGGCGTTTGCTCGGTGGCCACATGGTCCATCTACATAGAGGGACAGACAAATAGTGGAGAGTCGTAACCGACTGATTGTCAGTGGTTAGTTTTCTGTAAGTGGCGAGCACAAGGGGACTCTAGGCTAGATCGAGCGTCGTATGGCCGATGATGATGCCTTATCGGAAGCTGAGCTTGAGCTTGCCCTTCAGCGCCTCGAGCACCTTTTGGTGCGCCTCGTCGACCTGCTGGGCCTTGAGGGTTTTCTCGGCGTCGCGGTAGGTGAAGCGATAGGCCACCGACTTGCGGTCGGCGGGAAGCTTTTCGCCGCTGGGGTCACTGAAGACATCGAAACATTCGTAGCCCACCAGCAGCGGTTCCTTGAGCTTGTCGAGGACGGCTTCGATGTCGGCGTTGGGCAGACTGGCGGCCATTTCCATCGCCGCGTCACGGGAGGAACCGGGAAACTGGGGTAGGTCTTCGACCTGGTCGATGTCAGTCAAGAGCTTGCGCAGCTTGCCAAGGTCGAGTTCGGCGACGTAAACGGGGGCCTCGAAATCGAGTTCGCGTTCGCGGGCAGGAAGCAGGCGGGCAAAGACACCGATGTTCTGCTGACCGGCCTTGATGTCACAGGCTAGGGCGAAGCCCTCGCGCTCGCGCGGGGCAAAACGGACGGACTGATTGGGCAGCAGGGTGGCGATGAGCCCCTTGAGATCGTAGAGA
>JAWVYP010000294.1:0-2938 GCA_033722655.1 Akkermansiaceae bacterium
ACCTGGTCAAGTTCCTGGTCGACCCACCCAACCTCTTGCTGATGGATGAGCCGACCACCCACCTGGACATCCTCTCCATCGATTCGCTGGTCAAGGCCCTGAAAGACTACGAGGGCACGCTGGTCTTCATCTCGCATGACGTCCACTTCATCCGTTCATTGGCCGAGACCACCTTCCACATCACCCGCAAGGAAGACGACAGCTGCAGCGAGCTGACCAAATACAGCGGCGGCTACGATTACTTCCTCGAGAAGTCCGGCCTCGACGACGACCGCAGTGCGGTGACGGCGGACTGAGCGGAATCGATGTCAGGCTGAAATGCCTGAAGCAGGGGCATCCCGGTATCTCAGCTTTTGTTCCATGGCATGGCATTGAGCACCGCGGCCAGGCCGCAGGAGCCGGTGAGACCGGCGAAGGCCAGGCCAGCGCCGAAGAAGCCGGGCAGGACGGCCCACCAGGGGTTGAGCGTGACCGTCAGGATGACTCCGATCAGCACCATCGAGCCGGCGGTGATCTGGACTTGGCGCATGATGGAAATTGCGCCGCCCGAAGCGCGGTGGAGTGGCAGCTTCCTCTCGTCCCAGGCCTCGACCCCGCCTTCGAGGGACTCCACCTCCTCCAGACCCGCTTCGCGCAATTGGTCGCAGGCCTTTTTGGAGCGCACGCCGCTGTGGCACACCGTGACGCATCGGGGAAGACCCTTGGCCAGCGCCTTGACCTGGCCGACATCGAGCTGGTCGATCGGCATCAGGACCGCACCGGGAATGGCCCTCTCCTTGAATTCCGAGGGAGTCCGCACGTCCAGCAGCAAGGGAGGCGTGTCGGAGTCGAGTTGGCGGTGAAGCTCTTTGGGTGAAATGCTCATGGGAAAAGATCGCGCGGAGGACCGGGCTTTCAAGCTCCATCCGCTTCGCGTCCCGCGCCCGCCTGGAAAAAGCGCAAGCGGCCTTGCGGATTCACCCACTGCGGAACCTCGAGTTCGATTGTCTTGCCGGAGGGAGTGTCCAGACTGCCGTACCCGATGGGCATGAGGGTGACCTGGACTGTTGGCTCATCCATTTCCTGGTAGCGACCGACATGCATGATCACCGGCAGGTGGGGCGCGCGCGCCAGGCTGAAGCGCGAGCCCTCGGGAAACAGCTCGATGGCTCCGCTTTGCGCGGTCGGCACCATCAACTCGATCACCACCGGGTAGGGAGCGAGCGCACTGAAGTCATCCGGACGGACCAGTGCCTGCGCCCGGACCACGAAGCCCTCGGGCAGGAAGTCGCCCTTGCCGAAGGCGCGGGTGGCGAGCACCTTGAAGTTGCCCTCCACGTAGGTCACGGCTTGGGCATCGTCGAAATTGCGCATGTAGTTGCGCCGGTAGAGTGTGTTGAGCGACTGGTAACCCTTGTCGCCCAAGGTGAAAAACCAGCTGTAAAGCTCGGGGCCATCGAAGAGCCGGCCATCGGGGGCTTCTCTGGGATGGTAGCTCTCGAACTCGGGCGCCCGGTCCAGCTTGCGCAAAATCTGGTAGTTGCTGGGCACATCGGGCCGGCCGAAGATTTCGGTGGCCAATATCCAGCTCAGCACCGCAAAGCAGAGTGCGAGCAGGTTGACCAGACCCCACCAAAACCAGGCGGGGCGACGCGACTCGTGATCGTCTTGGAAGCGGTGCACGGCTGCGGGGATGGGATTCAGTCTCCACAGGCCTCACCATCGGCAACGGCGTGCGCCCCGGGTGGCTCGTCTGCCGCCTCAAAGGAGGTTCCGCAACCGCAGGAGCGCGACGCGTTCGGATTGAGCACCTTGAAGCCCGCATCGCTGAGTTCATCGGAATAATCGATCTGGCAGCCGGCGAGGCGATCGCGGCTGTCGGCCGCCACGATCAGGCGCGCACCGTCCTGCTCGATCACCTCGTCATCGGCTTCGGGCTCGGCCACCTTCATCTCGTATTGCCAGCCGGCACAGCCGCCGCGACGCACCGCCAGACGCAGGCCTGCGGTGGTGGAATCGGCGCGATCAGCGAGCAATGCGGCCAACTGCTGGGCGGCTTGGGGAGTGAGAGTCATCATGTTCTGCGACCCAAGGTAACGCACTGGGCAGGATTTGAAACCGGAAATCGAGGCCGATTGAGGCCCTCCCCACCCCGAGAAAAGGCGTAGAATGGTCTTGACCCAAGTCCCTGAGGGTCTTTCCTTTCCGCCCGCCCGGCGATTTTTTCGCCAGAGCCCCCATAATGGTGAATTGTACCCTGGTATCACCACGACCCGCGTCCCTAGCACTCCATCATCCATGCCTGCATCCAAACGCAAAGCGAAGAAAGCCGCCAAACCGGCAAAGAAGGCCACCAAGAAAAAGGCGGTTCAGAAAGTCGCCAAGAAGGCAAAGAACGCCAAGAAAACGACCAAGAAGAAGACTGTGAAGAAAGCCGCCAAGAAGGCGAAGCCTGTCAAGAAAGCGGTCAAGAAGGCCAAGACCGCGAAGAAGGCGGCAAAAAAGACCAAGCCCGCCAAGAAGGCAGCCAAGAAGGCCAAGCCGGCAAAGAAAACCACCAAGAAATCATCCTCCAAGGCAAGCAAGCCCGCCAAGAGCTCCAAGGCAACAAAGGAGACCAAGGCCTCCGAGTCCAAGAAGAAAGAGGCCAAGTCCCCGGACGCTCCCAGCGTCACTCCGGAAGTGCTTGCCGACAAGGACGCCAAGGGCAAGAAGGGCAAGCGCCGCATCGACACTCCCGAAATCCAGGAGAAGATCCGCGAGCTCATCAAGCTGGCCAAGGAGCAGGACTACCTGACCTTCGACGACATCAACGACATCCTCCCCAACGACCTGGTCGATCCCGAGGACGTCGAGGCCATCATGGAGCGCCTGCGCAACATGGAGTTCGACATCATCGATGCCTCCGAGGTCGACCGCTACAAGGACAAGAAGCGCGACGACGACAGCAGTGACGAGG
>JAWVYP010000295.1:0-2924 GCA_033722655.1 Akkermansiaceae bacterium
ATCTTCGCCACCGACATCGCTGAGGTCCGGCTGCCGCTGGCTCCCGGCCAACTCAGGTTCATCGACCTTCCTGCACATGCCGACGACCCTCCGGTTCCGGTCACCCTGATCAATGCCTTGGGCCGCTCCGACGCCGATGAACCCATCACCTGGAAGGCCCAGATCATCCGCACCGAAGGAGCCATCGACGAGAAATCGCGCGAACTCTTCGCCATTGCCCGCATCGAGGATCCATTCGGGCTCGCCGAACCAAAGCCTGAACTCCGCATCGGCCAGCCCGTGCGTGCCGAAATCCAGGGTCGGCGGATGCAGGATGTCTTCGTGATTCCGCGCAGCTCACTGCGGGGCATTGACACCGTCTTCCTGATCGATCCGAAAGAGTCTCGCATCCGCAAGACCCGGATCCAACCCATCTGGAGCAACGAGGAAGTGCTGCTGGTCCGGGATGACCTCAAAAGCGGCGACTGGTTGGCTACCTCGCGCATGCCCTACGTGTCCAAGGGCGCGCCGGTGGAAATCATCTCTCCGAGCGTGGCGGAAAGCGCGGACGAACCGGAGGCTGCCAGCAAGGAATCCTGATCAGGATTTTGCGCGTTTGGTGGGACGCAGGCGACGCGTCTTCTTTTCCAGCTTTGCCTTCAGCATCGATTCGCCGGCACTGGTTTCCACCAGCGGGCGCTCGAGCATCTGCTCGTAGATTTCGATGTAACGGCGGGCCACTTCCTTGTGGCTGAAGCGGACCTTGCTCTCGCGCATGACCCGGCGGATCTGCTCGTCGCGGGCCTCGCCATCGAGACTGAAAAACTCCATGGCTTGGTCGATGGCCCAGCGGAAGCCATCTGCCGAGTAATGGTCGAAGCGGAAACCATTGCCCTGTTCTTTGGAGGCCTCCATCGGCTGCACGGTATCGTAGAGACCACCCGTGCCGTGGACGATGGGCAGGCTACCGTAAAGCGGGGCCGTCATCTGCGGCAGGCCGCAGGGCTCGAAGAGCGAGGGCATGATCATGAAGTCCGAACCCGCGTAGGCGAGGCGCGACTGGCGCTCGTTGAAGTCGACGATGGCCACCCGCTTCTCCAGGTCGAAGTCCTCGATGATTTTTTCGATCCAATACTGGTGTGGCCCATTGGCGACCACCGCGATCTGTAGCTTGCGATCCCAGTAGTCGGAAACCAGCTGGTAGAGGATGTCGGTGAGCAATTGCGGCCCCTTCTGCATCGGGTCGAGACGCGAGGGCCAGAACAGCATGGGTGCATCACCGTCTTGCTCGAGACCCAGCTCGCGCTGCAGCTGCAGCTTGTTGGCACGCTTGCCCTCACGGAAGTCCTCGACTCCGAACTGGCGCTCGATGAAATCGTCGCTGGCCGGGTTGTAGGACGGATCGGGCGCATTGAGAATGCCCGAGGCGCAACCGGCCGCGTGCTTGTGCTGCAACTCGCTGCGCACCGAATCCGGCACTACCGAATGCCATCCCTCCACCACCTCCCATAGAAAGTGGGGACTGACCGTATTGATGAAGTGGGCGGCAAAGATGCCCGAGGTCAGCAAATCCACCGGTACGTGCGAGCGAGCGTCGTAGTAGTTGGCCGGCATGCCCTTGAAATAGAGGTTCATCCAGAACTCGGCGGCGTCGATGCCAGCATCCTCGATGCGGGAGAGCGAAACCTCGCGGGTGTGGATGTTGTGGACGGTGAACAAACTCTTGATGCCACGGCGGCGGGCCATGCCGGGAATCAGGGCGGTCATCCAGTCGTTGCAATGGATGAGATCCGGACGCACCTGGGGCACCACGTGGTTGATGATCTCGCGCTGGAAGACCAGGGCGATCTGCATCGATTCCTCGGAGTGGTTGGAGTATACCTGTTCGCGGTAGTAGAAGATCCGGTCCTCGGCGAGGTGGATGTGGGCTTCTGGCAGGACCTCGTGATACTTGCGCAGCTCGCGCTCGTGGAGATTGAAGACATCGCCCTGGAACATCCGGCGGTAGTTGGGCAGCGCCACGTGGACGTCCGCCCCCAACTCGAAGAGGGCCGATACCAGTGAGGCGGAAACATCGGCCATGCCCCCGGCCTTGGCCGACATCCGCTGCGCCATGTTGCCCATGCCCGGCGGGAGGTAGGTGATCTCCGGCGTACAAATCAGGATGCGGGGTCGTTCAGGCTTGGATGTCGGCATCGGGTGGGGTTTTGGGATGCGGGGTTGTTTGGATGGGTTTGGGGGATGAAGCACCTGCGGGGGTGAAGTACTTGCAGACGACCCCGGGCCGAGGCCGGGAGGCGAATGAGTCCTCTTGCTTTTAGCAGATCGCTTGCCAGAAGCCCCCGCAAGAGAAAATTCGCCTGACGCTCGTCAAATCCCGCTCTCGGCCAGATGGCGAATGCAGAATTGTGACCAGGTCTCGAGGCGATCGTAGAGCGGCCCGTTGAGTTCGGAGAGGCTGGTGAAACCGAGGTCGAGCAGGGCGTCTTCGCGTGAACTCACGACATCCGAATCGAGTTCGACGAGATGGACGATGCCGAGGTGAACCTGTCCGACGGGGTTGGAATCGTCGTTGAGCAGGGCGATGATGCGGTGCTCGTGATCGGCGGGCAACTCCAGCTCCTCCTCGATCTCGCGGGTGACCGCGGCGTGGTAGGTCTCCGCACCGGTCTTGCCTCCCTCCATGTCCACCGGATTGACGTGACCGCCCACGCCGACCGAAATCTTGGCGTGCAGGCGATTTTCACCCCCGGCCTTTCCACGGGTATAATGGAGGATGCGATCTCCACAGCGGAACACGCAGTAGGGAATGAGCTGCTTGTGACTGGGATCGTCTTCAGCGGCCTCCCGGTCGATGAAGAAATGACTCTCTGCGTCCAGCAGTCGGGCCACGGCCTTGTCGAGCCCCTCGGTGCGTATGCCCTCAAAGCTTCCGATTTCCTCGA
>JAWVYP010000296.1:0-2919 GCA_033722655.1 Akkermansiaceae bacterium
AAGGCTCGGAGGTCTGGTCGGAGAAGATCGAGGGCTGATGATCCTGCTTGCCGCGGATGATCCGGCTTGGCTTGGCGTCTATGGCATTCAAGGCTCGAGACCATGAAACCCACCCACTCCCTTTGGCCGCTCATGGTCTCGCTCGCCCTCGTCTCCTGCAGCGAACAGGAGCCTGCCCCAGCCGACTCCGGCGCCGATCCGGCCCCCGCTGATCCCAAGACCTATCTGATTTATGACCCGTCCTTCACGCCCGAGGTGGGCCGGGTGTATTCGGATGTCGTGAAGCATTGGATGTCCGATGGCAAGGTGACCATCACCAGCCAGGGGGAAAGGATGACGGGCACGATGGACTTCGAGGAGAGAACCGAAACCACCATGCATCAGCTGAATGATGGCGCGAAACGCGAGATCATCACCGAAGAGACCGGTTCAAGGGTCATGATCATCAATGGCAACCCTGCCCCGGATGATTGGGAGCCTTCCGTCCTGCTGAATGAGGCGGTGATCCTGAGTAAGAAGGATGGCAAGTGGGAAGCGAAGCTTGAGAACGGCACTCCCAGCCCGGAGCAGCAGAAACGGCTCGAGCAGTTGGCGAAGCAGGAAAATGAGAATTCCGAAGAGAAGTTTTATGGCACCAGGCCGCGGCAGGTCGGGGAGGCCTGGACGACGGACCTCTCCGGCCTGAGCTTCTTCGGGGAGGAAAAGTCCAGTGAGGGAGAAGCGACTCTCACCCTCAACAGGGTAGGGGAACATGAGGGCCAGCTCTGCGCCTTCATGACGGGCACATTCAAGTATGCCGCGGCCATGCCGGAGAGTGCGGAGGGCATGAAAGGCACCATGAAGCTGGATCTGGAATTCGACTTCATCCGCTCCCTCGACCAGCAAGTGGATTTGAAGTGCTCCTTGAAGGGAGACATCCTCATGAACATGGAGTTCCCATGGGGCTCAATGGTGGTGGACTCTCCAATGATGATGGAAGTCTCCGCGCTGGTGAAGTGAAGGTCATCGGCTGTAGCCGGGAGCTGACGACGCCTTCCTCAAGGACTTCTTCCACGCCGGCATCGGCATGGAGTGGAGTTTTTGAGCGATCCGGGCTAAAGCTACGGAGGACCAGAGGCTCAATGACCCATGACGTGCAGCGAAGCTGCGCTTAGGCGAAGCTGCGCCTAAAAGTGCCAGTTGGCACCGAGGACCCAGCCGTAGTCGAGTTCGGCGGGGCGGGTGACCGGGAATTCGTAGCCGAAGCGGATGTCGAGGCCGCAGTCGAGACCGTGGCTCACGCCGACCAGGCCGTTGACTTCGGTGCGACCGTCTTCGTCGTCGGTGAGTCCCATCTCGCCAGTGAACTCGAGGTGGAAGTTGAGCAGGCCGGCGTGGGTGCGGTGGTTGTGATCGCAGTCCGCACCGCCGTGGCCTTTCAGGTCGATGCTCTTGATCAGGCCGAGGCCGAACTCGAGTGCGGCTTCATCTTCATCGACCTTGTTTTCCCAACCGATCAGGCCTTGCAGGGTCCACCAGTTGCCGAGGTCATACCAGGCTGCGATGCCGGGGGTCAGCGTGGTCTGCTGGCCAAAGTCATCGGAGCCGGTGGGTAGGCCGATCTCGGCCTGTGCGGTCAGCAGCAGATGGTCGGTTTCGACCAGCAGCGCACGGGGCACGACCACCAGGTCGCCGAAGCCGCGCTCGGTGGGTCCAAGGCGTTCGTTTTCGACGATGTAGGGCAGCTCGAAGATGATGCCGAGGCGGCGGGTCAGGCCCCACTCCAGCTCGAGCTCGGTCTCGTGCTCGATGGCGTCGTTCTTGCTGTGGAAGCGGTAGGTGCCGAAGAGGTCGCGCCCGGTGAAGGCGGGCTCGATGTTAAAGGTGTGAATGATGGGGGCGCCGAGGTCACTGAAGTGATTGTGGCGGTAGGGCTCAAGCCAGGATGAAGCGGAGGAGGCCTGGGCCACGGGCTTCTCAGAAGCATCGCCGGCGATGGCTGGCATGGGCAGCCCCAATACCGCGATTGCAGTTAGTGAAAAAATGGACTTGGAGGAGAGGGTGAAGTGCATGGCGGATACATCTAAACCCTTCTCATAGGGGCGCAAGCCTTTTTGCACAAAACTTGCATTAAGGATACGGGTCGCCAAAATGGATGCCCCGATGGGCACGTCGCTTCTTCGGTGTGGCGCATGGTGATGAGCTCGACTCCTGCCCCACAATCGAGTGGAATGAGTTGTGATCATCAAACCCATTCTTCTGCCGGCAATGGCTCTGTCGCTTACCTTGGCAGGCCTGAGCTCCTGCGCCAACATGGGCAATCAGGATGGCGGGGAAGGCTCTGAATCGCAGGCCATCGTCCACCGCAGCTTCGGCCCGCCTTCCGGAGATTGGCTGATGCACATCGACTACAGCTACAATGATGAGGGTGAACTGGAGCTCGCTCACTCCACGCTCAATACCTTCCAAACCGCAAGCGCGACCGAGCCGGAGTCGGACGGGCGGCTGACGATCATCGAGCGCATCTACACGGTCAATGCGGACGGCGAGCTCGAGCTGTTGAAGCAGACGATTCGCGACGAAGCCACCGGCGAGGAAGTGGAACGCGGCTTCCACGATCCCGAGGTGAAGCATTGGATGACCATGGAAGAAGCCGAGCGCGAAAAAGTCATCGAGATGGAAGCCATGCGCAAGATGATGGAGGATCTGTGAGTGAGATCGCGATGAGCCACGCGCGCCAAATCTGCGACTGGCTTAACGCCAGCCGGGAGGCCTTGGTTTCCTGATTTCCGGATCCGGCCGGTAGGCGGCCAGGAGAGCGTGGTGCTCAGCGAACCAGCGTTCGAACTCTTCGGCGCGGCGAATCACTTCGGCCACTTCATCCGCTTTCTTGCGGTCGACCTCAACGGTGGGCGCCATGAAGCTGTGGTCGCCCAAGTC
>JAWVYP010000297.1:0-2908 GCA_033722655.1 Akkermansiaceae bacterium
AATCATGCGCACCAGGTCGAAGGGATCCACCTGCGGGTTCTCGGCCAGTGGAGTGCCGGGCTGGGGCATGAGCGAGTTGATGGGCACGCTCTCGGGCTGCGGGTTGAAGCTGGAGATGACCTCCAGCATGCGCAGGCGGTCAGTGATGGTCTCGCTCAAGCCCAGAATGCCGCCACAGCACACCGACATGCCCGCATCCTGCACGTTGCGGATGGTGCGCAGGCGGTCCTCGTAGGTATGGGTGGTGACGATGTTGGGATAATGCTCGGGTGAGGTGTCGAGGTTGTGGTTGTAGGCCGTCACTCCAGCCTCATGCAACTGCTTGGCTTCCTCGGGGCCGAGTTCACCGAGGGTGGTGCAGACCTCCAGCCCCAAGGAGGAGACGTCACGCACGATGTCGAGCACCTGATCGAACTGCTTGGTGCCCCCGCGCACGCCCTTCCAGGCGGCCCCCATGCAAAAGCGGGTCGAACCATTGTCCTTCGCCGCTTGGGCGTGCTTCATGACTTCCTCGCGACCCAGCAGCTGTTGCTTCTCGAGGTCGGTCTTGTAGTGGGCGGACTGGGAGCAGTAGGAGCAGTCCTCGGAGCAGCCACCGGTCTTGATGGAAAGCAGCGTGCAGAGCTGAACCTTGCCGTCCTTCCAATGCTCGTCGTGGACTTCGCGGGCACGCTTGAGCAGGTCGAAAAAGGGCAGATTGTAGAGGGCTTTGAGTTCGGGGAAGGTCATGATCGATGAATTGGAAACATGAAACCGGCAAAATCGGTCTTTGGAAAGAATATTGAACTCACTCGGTCCAGGGCCCTTTGGCGATGGGCAACTCTCCCCTGCCGACCGAGCTGTAATGGGTCGGCCCACGCACCCCACGCAGAGGCACCTTGAGCTGCCTCTCCCACACCTGGCTCATGCTCTCGCCGGTGTGGCAGCCCCAACTGGTGCAGACCGCATCGCGGGAAAAAACCGAACGCTTCAATTTGCCCAGATCGTTTTCGTGCAACCACGCGGTGGAGGCCGCCATGATGTCACTGCCGTATTCGAACATGAAGGCGTGCTTGTTGGAGTGGCCGAAGTATTCGAACTCCTTGACCGAGCCCTGCGGCAGCGCATTGAACTTCTGAATGAATTCCGGCCCACTCGAAAACCAGATCAGTTGCGCGTTGCGCTTGGTTGCCTGTTTCTGAATCCAAGTGGTGTAGGGTTTGCCATCTTCCTGGCCCCGATCCCGATAGGCGGGCAGATAGACCATCCAGACGAGCCGGTCATTGAAGTCCGGCTGCTTGAGCAGCAAATCCATCTCGATGGTGGAAGCCCGAATGAAATTCGCCCACCAGCGGTCGTGGCGATCTTTCTCCACCCGGAGGTCTTCCCATTTTCGCAAAGCGGGACCACCGGTGACAATCACGTGATCTGCCGAGGCCAATCCCCCCAACAGCCAGCAAGCGGCAAAGAGGAGAACCAGGCAGCGCATCATGAAGGCAGCGGGAAATCAGCCCTGAAGGCCGTTGGCGATGACTTCAAAGAAGCTCTGCGGATCGAGCGAAGCGCCACCGATGAGCGCACCATCGATGTCCGGGCAGGCCATCAATTCGCCGGCGTTGCCGGGCTTCACCGAACCGCCGTATTGGATGCGGATCTTGGCGGCGGCTTCATCGCTGTAGATGTCGGCGATCAGGCTGCGCACGAAGGCGTGGGCTTCCTGGGCCTGGTCGGTGGTGGCGGTCACGCCGGTGCCGATCGCCCAGACGGGCTCGTAGGCGATCACGGTCTCGGAGAGATCCTTCTCGCTGATGTCCTTGAGGCCGTCGGTGATCTGGGTGCGCAGTACGCTCTGCAGCTTGCCACCCTCGCGTTCCTCGAGGGTTTCGCCGATGCAGAAAATGGGTTTGAGATTGGCTTCCCGGGCCTTCTTCATCTTGGCGTTGATGACCTCATCGGTCTCGCCAAAGATGGAGCGGCGCTCGCTGTGACCGAGGATGACGTGGTGGACGTGGAGTTCGCGCAGCATTAGGGTGCTGACCTCGCCGGTGTAGGCGCCGGCATCGAACTGGGAACAGTTCTGGGCGGCAATCTGGATGCCGGGATTTCCCTCGTGCAGGAGGTCGGCGATCCGGGGAAGCGAGACAAAGGGAGGCGCGATCACCATGTCACAGGCGAAGTCCTCACCCTTGACCTTGGAGACGAAGCTCTTGACGAAGTCCTCGGTCTCCTGCGGACCTTTGTTCATCTTCCAGTTGGCGGCGAAAATCAGTTTGCGGTTCATGTCGTAAAATCGGTGGGGTTGTAAGGAGTGAAAAATGCGGATCAGGCGTCATCAAGGGCGGCCACACCGGGCAGCTCCTTGCCCTCGAGGAATTCGAGGCTGGCGCCGCCACCGGTCGAGCAGTGGCTGACCTTGTCGGCTACACCGAACTTCTTGGCGGCAGTCGCGGTATCGCCGCCACCGACCACGGTGGTGGCTCCGGCGTCGGTGGCCTTGGCGATGGCCTCGGCCATGGCCTTGGTGCCCTCGCAGAAAGCGTCGAACTCGAACACGCCCGGAGGGCCGTTCCAGATGATGGTCTTGGACTTGCCGATGACCTCGGCGAACTTCTTGCGGGTCTCGGGACCTGCATCCAAGCCTTCGAGGCCGGGCTCGATGCGATCGGTGGCGTAACCGACCTTGGCCGTCGGCGAAAAGTCGTCGCCGGTGACGAAATCGACGGGCAGGTGAATATTGACGCCCTTGGCCTTCGCCTTGGCGACCAGGTCGTTGATGATCTTGGCTCCTTCTTCATCGAACAGACTGTCACCGGTCTCCATGTCGTTGAGGACCTTGAGGAAGGTGTAGGCCATGCCGCCGCCGACGATGATGTCGTCGGCCTTGTCGACGAGGTTGTTGATCAGCGGGATCTTGTCGGAAATCTTGGCG
>JAWVYP010000298.1:0-2900 GCA_033722655.1 Akkermansiaceae bacterium
GGGTGGCGGAGCCGAGAGGATCGTGGCAGGCTCCCGCAGCCCTCTCCATGAGCCCGCCCAGCCACATTCCCACCGAGAAGCCCCGCGACATCGCTCTCTTTGATCTGGATGGGACCCTGCTGGCTTGGGATTGCCAGTTGCTATTCCGTCACTTTGTGGTTCGCCGCGAGCCGTGGCGCATCGGCTTTCTCAAGATCTTCCTGCTGCTCGCCCCCTTGGCCAAGCTGATTGGCACCGAGGGCATGAAACGGGTGTTCCTGAGCTATCTCTGGAAAATGGATCGAGAAGCGCTCGATAACCATGCCGCCGAGTTCGCCGAGGAACTGATGCCCGCCATCTATCCCGAGGTGAAGGCCAAGCTGGACGAACACCGCGAGCAGGGACACTTCACGGTGCTGACATCGGCCAGCCCGGAGTTTTACGTGAGGGAAATCGGCGAGCGTCTGGGTTTCGATCTCGTTCTGGGGACCGAGATCGAGTTCGGAGCCCTGTTCCCGGATCTGGAAAACCACAAGGGAGCGGTCAAGGTGTGGCGACTGCGCCAACTGCTGCCTGCGGATTGGTTCGATGCGAATGGTTCACTCAAGGCACACGGCTACACCGACAGCACGGCGGACCTGCCGCTCCTCACCCTGTGCGACCGCGCAACCGTGGTGAATCCCGGCGAACGGCTGACGCAGCTCGCTGAGGAGAAAGGGTGGAACATCGTGCGCCCGAAACGTCCGTGGAAGAACCGCCGTGGTTTTGCGCTGCGTGCGCTCGCGCTGCTGTTTGGACTTGGGAGGGATCCTGGTGGGCTCGACAAGTCATGAGGGCAGGGAGGTCTCCCCGAGGTGTCCGGAAGCTGACGGGCTGCAGAGCTCCCGGTCGGCTTTGAAAGCGTAAGGAATCAATTGGTCTACGGAGTTCCGGGCCGCTCGGATAGCGGTCCCTGCCTTTGCCGCCAGTGCTTCAAGCCTTGTTAGGCCGATGAAGGGGACAGGCAACTTTTGCTGCGCAAAAGAATTGCATGTCCCCGAGCGGGCGCGAGCGTACGGGTTGGAGTAACATATGGCGTGTCGCCATTGCGCCAGCCCCCATGACCCATGGCCCTTGACGGGAGCTAAGCGACCTACAACTCCACCTTGAAGAAATCGCGCAGAACCTCGCGATAGACGTCCTGTTTGAAATCTGGCAGCCACTTCAATTTGAAGTTCTCGGGTTTGATCCAGCGGTAGTCCTGGAATTCGGCGGGCCATTGGTGAACGTTCACTTTGGGGGCCTTGCTCTTGAGTTGGCACAGGAAGTAGGTCTGTTCCTGGCCGTGGTTGCCGTGCTTTTTGAGTTTCTTGGCGCGGACTCCCTTGGGGTAGAGGTAGCGATAGCCGTCACGTTGATCGATGATCTTGTAGTGCTTGGGTTGCAGGCCGATTTCCTCGCGAACCTCGCGCTTGAGCGCCTCAATGAGATCCTCGCCATCATCCACTCCCCCCTGCGGAAACTGCCAGGCGCCCGGCTCACCAAAACGCTCGCAGACCAATAGCTTGCCTTTGGCGTTGATGACCAAGGCGGCGACGTTGGGGCGAAATCGGACCATTCGTTTCGGTTTTTCAGTTTGCAGGCTCATGCAACTATTCAACACATCCTAACTAAATGTTCGAAGCATTGCAAGGAGTGTGTCAGGCTTGCTGCAACAGTGTGTTCTGGTCATTCAGCAGGAAATCTGCCAGCGTGACCACCATGCAACGATTTCTTTTGATGATCGGATTGGTGATGACCGCTCTCTGCGGTTCCCTTTCTGCCCAGAACAACAACCAGCAGCAGGATGATGACAATGGCGTCACCGACCAACAGCAGCGCGAGCGTTTCTGGGAAGCCAATCTCGGCGGCGGTCAGTTCATGGTCGCGCTCAACAAGATCACCTCCATCAGCCGTCATCAGTACATCCTCGATGGCTCACTGTTGGTCGATGAAGTGACGATCGATACCGACGGCCAAACTCCGGCGCGGTTCTACTTCATCACCCCGGTGACCGATGAGATGCGGGGCTCGGGAATTGGTGCGGCCGCCGGTCGCATTGCCGACCGCGGCAAGCAGCTGGTGGAGCGTGCGGGAGAGGTTGGCGGCACCAAGGTGCACGAGATGGTGCAGAAGAAGTTTCCCCAGACCACCCACGCCAAGCAGATCGAATATCGCGTGCTCAGTTCCCAGATTCTGGGTCAGCTCTACGGCAGTGTGCGGACGGCGTGGCGCACCGGTCGCGGCCGGGTGTTTACCGTGCGCTGACCAAAGTCATTGATCACTGGGCGTTGTGAATGGCCTCGCACACGGCGGGGAAGATCTGGCGTTTTCGGCTGACCACGCCCGGAGCGTGATACACCTTGCTTCCTTTGCGCTCGAAGGGCAGTTGGGCGAGGATGTTGTCACGGCCGATGGCGATCACCATGCTGTGATGCAGAGCGACATCGGTGACCACCAGCAGGCTGAGATCGTAGCGGTTGGCCGTGTGGAGGGCCTCCAGCTCCTGTTCCAATTCCTTGCGTCGGGCCTCGAAGCCGTGGAGGTCGCGCTCCTCGACCTGTGAAACACTGATGCGCAGCCCCTGTTCCTCGAATTCCTTGCGGTCGGCGTTGAGGATTTCGTCCGGGGTGCCGTTGGCGATCAGCGAGCCGACGGCGAAAAATTCCTCGGTGAATTCCTCCGGATCGATACCTGCCACTTCACCCAGCCAGGTGAGCATCTCGCGGTCGAGGTCGGTGGTGGTGGGGGAGGTCAGGCAGAGGGTGTCCGACACGATGCCACCGCAGAGGCAGATGGCGTCGGCGGGATCGGGGGTCAGGCCGCGGTGGCGGTATTTGCGGGCGACCAGCGTGCAGGTGGAGCCGACCGGTTCATTGAGGTAGCGGATGGGTTCGCGCGAC
>JAWVYP010000299.1:0-2896 GCA_033722655.1 Akkermansiaceae bacterium
GACTCACGTGAAGCGCGGCGATCTTGATGGAGCTCCCATCACCCCGCCGCTTGAGCCCTGCCTGCTGCCCGGCAGCGTGCTCACCCCCTCGCTGGGAGCGATGCTGCTTACCGAGAAGTCTCGTAGAGGTTTCGGAGAAACCTCAGTCCCGTACGGGTCGCCAAACCCCCTCCAAACACGAGGGGGTTTTGCTTGTACGGGTGTTGCACCGGCCTGAAACGGAGGGGCTCGAACCCGTAGGGTTTGACCACCCGTAGGGCCCAAAGCGAAGCGCATGGGCAAATCCATACTTACAGGCCTCCGGAGGAGGAGGCCTGCACACGGTGAAGGGGGAGTGGAACGAGGCCAAGGCCCGAAGAATCGGCGCAACGAAGTGAGCTCAGTCCCGTACGGGCTGACCCGTCACTCCACCACCAACTTTCCCGTCATTCCACGCCGCGCATGCTGATACACATCGCAATAAATCTCATACTCCCCGGTTGCTTCCGGAACCGTGATCACTTTTTCCTCAGTCTCACCCGGCCCCGCGTGAACATGCGTCAACTGACGATCCCGCAAGCCCCACATGTGTTTCACCTGGCCCTCGTTCACTAGCTTGATACGCAAGGTCTCCCCAGGCTGCGCCACGACTTTCTCGGGTGAATAGGTAAACTCGGTGGCCTTGATCTCCACCGTGCGCACGTCTTGGGCTTGTGGGTCGTCGGTGTTGCCGATTTCGTAGGCATTTGCAGGACCGCCATCTTGGCCCTGTCCGGCCTGACCGTCCGAATCACAGCCCGGCAAGGCCATCAGCGATCCGGCCAGGATGAGTAAAAGCAGATGCGGTTTTGGAAGTGGATTCATGACGGGTTTGAAGTGTTGAACATCTACACCCGTGCATGGTGATCCGGGTCTGGCAACCGGTTTCTCGGCTTCCTCAGGCCTGGCTCAATCCTCGAGTGTTATAGAGGGACACACAAATAGCGGAGGCTCATAACTGACTGATTTTCAGTGGTTGGTTTTCTGGAGATGGCGAGCGCAAGGGATTCTAGGCTGGATCGTGCCTCGTCTCGGTGATGGGGACACACAAACTTGGGCTCGTTCCTCGCACGAAGCTTTGTATGTCCCGGAGCGGGCGAGGGCGCAGAGTTGGTGGCGTGAGGGCCCCATCGGAGCCCTGTGCCAAATGCCCCACAGGCCAATCCGCGACCAATACCCGGGGACATGCAGTTCTTTCGCGTAGCGAAAGTTGCATGTCCCCATCTCATCCACAACTGCGCAGCACCCTAGCCCATGGGCTGACTCGGGTTCTGGGGCGAGCTGAAGCACGCGGTCCTGTGCTGTGGGGAGCCGTCCTAATCCTCCAACTCCGGCTTAAACGCCTCCAAAAACTCCCGCTCGGCCTCCAGCGTTCCAATCAGGAACAGGCGGCTGTCCTCGGGCAGTGGCTCGAAGGGATCCGGGTTGATGCTGCGCTCGCCCCCGTGCTCGACGGCGAGAACTGAACAGCCGGTGCGGGAGCGCACGGCCGAATCGGCCAGGGTCTTGCCGACTAGGGAATCCGGCACGCTTACCGAGAAGATATTCACGCCCTCGGCGAGCAGCAGAGTGTCGTTGCTGCGCAGGAGGTTGAAGATGGTGTTCGCGCCCATCGAGGCGTAGGAAAGGGTGACATCGGCACCCGCGCGGTGCATTCGAGGCGCGTTGCTCTCGTGGGTGCAGCGGCTGATGATCTGCATCTTGTCGCGCAGGCGGCGATAGAAGATGGTGAGGAAGATGTTGAGGTCGTCCTCGTGGGTGGTGACGATGACCGAGGCCGCATCCTGCATGCCGGCCTTTACCAGGACATCGAAGTCCGAGGCATCGCCGATGATGGTGTTGGAGAGGCCGGCCACCCGCTCGGGAAGTTTTTCGATCAGCGACCATTTCACGCCGGCCTCGGTCAGGGCCTGGGCCGTGGCGCGGCCGACGCGACCGCCGCCTGCAATGACGACCTTGTTCTGGGTTTCGACCTCCTGCTTGCCGAAGAGTTCGTCGTAGGCCTCGAACTGCTTGGCGGATCCGGCCATCACCAGCACGGTGTGGGAGTGGATTTCGGTGTCGGGATCAGCGGGCACGAATTGGCCACGGATCCAGATGCCGACCACGGTCACACCGGTTTTGGAGCGAAGATCGCTGGTGGCGATGGTCTTGCCGGCCAGGGGCGTGTGGGCGGCACTCGCTTCCGCAATGATCAGTCCGTCGAGCTCGCCAATGACGTGGGCCTTGGCATCGTTGCCGATGACGCGCCGCGCCAGGGTCTGGCCCATCATTTCCTCAAGGCGCAGGATGTGGGTCACACCCGCCAACTCCAGTGCGTTGCGCACCATCTCGGTGGTGGCCGAAGCGACAATGGGCACGCTCTCGTTGAGCTCCCTGACCGTGAAACAGACATTGGTGTTGGTGACATCGTCGAGGGTGGAGACAACCATTGCCGCGTCGTCAATATTGAGTCTCCGCCAGCTTTCGGGGTCGCTTCGATCGCGCATCACCACCGGCACCTTTTCCGTACGCAGACGCAATGCCTCATCAAGCGTGGGCACGATCACAAACCATGGGTGACCGTATTCCTCCAGCAGGCGGCTGAGCATCTGGGCGACCGGCCCGTAATGAGTGAAGATCACATGGCGCTCGGTGCCCGAAGGGACAGCGGTGGGTGCCTTGGCCTTTTCCTGAGCCTTCATCCAGGGCGCGTAGAAAAATTCGATGAAGGTGAAGGGCAGGATGACGAGCAGGAAGATCACGCCGGTCACCAGCACCCAGATGGAAAAGAAGCGACCCGCATCGGACTCGAAGGTGATGTCGCCGAAGCCCAGGGTGGACATCACGGTGAGCGTCCAATAGAAGCCGGTCATCCAGCTGTGTTTCTGGCCCTCCA
>JAWVYP010000300.1:0-2862 GCA_033722655.1 Akkermansiaceae bacterium
AGGCAGCACCCATCGCGTGCTTTACGGCACCGATCCCAAGAATCTGGACCAGGCTCAAACAGCCCAGAAAAACGGCCAACATCGGCGCGACCGCAGAGGCCGCGAGAAAAACCTCGTGCCCGACTACTTCCACCACGCCCACATCAGTGGTCTCAAGCCCGACACCAATTACCATTTCGTCCTCGAAAGTGACGGCAAGCGCTCCAGGCAGCTCTACTTCCGCACTGCTCCCGCCGGCGGCACCGACTTCACCATCATCCACGGTGGCGATTCCCGCAGCGGCCACGCCGCCCGTTGCAAGATGAACCTGCTGCTCGCCGTCTACGCCCGCGACCCCAAGGTCCTGTGCTTCGCTCACGGCGGCGACTTCATCGACAGCGGCGGCCGCTGGTCCCACTGGCGCCTCTGGCTCAGCCAGCACGAACTGACCACCGCGCCTGACGGCCGCGTGCTGCCCATCATTCCCACCTTTGGCAACCACGACGGTGGCCGCGAGAAGACCTACTTCGACGTCTTCGGCCTCGAAGAAAAGACCCAGAAAACGCACGTCACCCATCTCGGCAAAGACGTGGCCATCATCACCCTCGACACCAACGGTCCGGCCAGCGAACAAGCTGATTGGCTGGAGAAGCAGCTTTCCACACTACGCCCCAAGACCAAATGGCTGCTGGTCCAGTACCATCGCCCCATGTATCCGGCCGTCAAGAAACCCGCCCGCCACGCTCCCATTTTCGTGCCACTCTTTGAGAAGTACAACATCGACATCGCGCTCGAGTCCGACGGACACTGCATGAAGCGCACCGTGCCCATCCGCGACGGCAAGAAGGATCCCACCGGCATCGTCTATGTGGGCGAGGGCGGTCTCGGCGTCAATCAGCGCAGGCCCGACCCGGCCCGCTGGTATTTCGATCAAGGCGGCAAGGTCGGCAGAGGCCACCACGTCATGCGCCTCGACCTCAGCGACGACGCCCTGCGCTGCCGCTTCATCCTGATGGACGGCAAGACCTGGGATGACATCACCATCAAGCCAAGGTCATGAAGCGAAAGAAGAGGAAACGTATGAATAAGTTCAGTGCATTGGTCTTCGCAGTCGCCATTGCCCTAACCGGACCGATGGGTGCCGCGGCAAATGACGACAAACAGGTGGCCGAGTTTGTTGAAAAGATCACCAAACTGGAAGGTACGACTCCCGCGCAGTGGCGCATCCTCTGGACAGGCGATGCATCGACTGAAGCGACCATTTCCTGGAGCACGGCCCAAAAGGGCGCTGCCCACACCGTGTATTACGACACGGAACCCCACGGGGCCGATGTTTCCAAATACAGTTTTCAGCAGGCGTCCCAGAACAACGGGCTCTACGCGAGCACCAAGAGGGGGCGGGGAATGGATGCCTATTATCACCACACGATCATCAAGGGGCTCAAGCCGGCCACGACCTACCACTTTGTCCTGAAGAGCGACGACAGCGTTTCCAGGCCCCTCCACTTCATCACGGCGCCCGAATCAGGCACGGATTTTTCCCTCATTCACGGAGGAGATTCGAGGTCGGGCCATCTGGCCCGCTGCCAGATGAACAGCATGATTTCCGACATGGCGGCGAAGGACGCTTCCATCCTGGGCTTCATTCACGGTGGAGACTACATCCAAAAAGGCAACCACCGGCAGCAGTGGCTTCTCTGGATGAGTCAGCACGAACTGACCACCACCTCTGAAGGCAGGGTGTTGCCGCTCATCCAGGCGATCGGCAACCACGATGGGGGCAAGACCTACTATGACGTCTTCAATGTGGGAAAAGGTAAGCCGCGCTGGCACACCACAACGCTGGGTGAGCATGTCGCCGTTGTCACCCTGGATACCAACGCTCCCGGGGGCGGTGCGCAGGCGGAGTGGATGGAGGGCGAGTTCAAGCGCCTGCGCCCGAAAGTGAAATGGCTGCTGGCCAATTACCACAGACCCATCTATCCGGCCGTGAAGGGGCCCAAAAGGACCGGGATCTTTGCCCCCATCTTTGAAAAATATGATGTGGACCTGGCCTGCGAATCCGATGGGCATTGCATCAAGCGCACGGTTCCCATTCGCAAGGGCAAGGAAGATCCGACCGGGGTCACCTACATCGGGGAAGGTGGCCTTGGCGTAGGCCAACGGGATCCCAAAGGTGACCGCTGGTATCTGAACAATGGTGTCGTCGGCAAAGGGCACCACGTCATGCGTCTGGATTTCACCGATGAAACGCTGCGGATCCGGACCATTCTTCTGGGTGGCGAGGTCTTTGATGACCATCGTCTCAAGGCTCGCCAATAGCTGGAAGACTCTGGAATCGATCCGCCGATCCTCGATGAGTGATTCGGCAGCACGAAGAGGACCCGGAGGAGAATCGAAGAGTTGGGGTCAAGAGTTGGGGTCAGGTCTCCTATGAAGCCGGTTTTGTCAAGCGGGCAGCGTCTGCGTTCTTCGCGTCCGATGGTTCACTCTCCTATTCGTGGTCACGCCCTTGATGGGGTTGCTGTTTCCGGGCGGCCACATCGACTTCTAAGTGAGGATGTCCCATTCTTGCATCCGAGCTCGAGGCTCAACCTGAACCCGCGGGTTTCATCCTGCTCATCGAATCGCGAACCGTAGACGCTGTTTGATCGCTTGGCTACCTCCTGTTGGATCGACTCGGGCCTGTGCCTGATTCTTCCTGTTGTTTACGCCGCCGCCTTCTGCGGTGCCTTCCAGTCTGTGCCATCTCTCAGCATCGCCCAGCAGATCACCAGGATCCGGCGAGCCAATGCCACAATTGATTTTTTCCTTCTCTGTCTGCATCCCCGAGCGTACCGTTCGCTGATTGCTTTAAAGTGGGGGTTGTACCGCCGACTGATC
>JAWVYP010000301.1:0-2830 GCA_033722655.1 Akkermansiaceae bacterium
AGACCTACCGCTACTATGGACATAGTATTGCGGATGCGAACCACAAGAAGTACCGCACCCCGGAGGAGATCGAGGACTACAAGCAGAACCACGATCCGATCAACGTCTTCCAGCGCAAGCTCATCGACGAAGGCGTGGTGACCGACGACCAGGTCTCCGACATCACCAAGGAGGCCGCCAAGGAAGCCAATGACGCGGTCAAGTTCGCCGAGGACGCCCCCGCTCCCGAAATCAAGGACATCACCACCGACGTCTACTGGGAAAGCGACAACGAGACCGAAGCCTCCACCATCGGCCGCCACTTCTTCGGCGGCTGAATCGCTGCCAAAGGCTACGTAATTCGCTCAATATCAATCAATTACAACCTAACGAACATTCATGTCACGCAAGATGCTCTACCGCCACGCGATCCGCGAGGCCCTCGATGAAGAACTGGAACGCGATGAAAACGTCGTCATCATGGGTGAGGAAGTCGCCCAGTACAACGGCGCCTACAAGGTCACCGAAGGCCTCTGGGACAAGTGGGGCGACAAGCGCATTGTCGACACACCCATTTCCGAAGCCGGCTTCATCGGCATGGGCATCGGTGCTTCCATGCTCGGAGTGCGCCCGGTGATGGAACTCATGTTCTGGTCCTTCCACTCGGTGGCCTTCGACCAGCTCGTCAACAACGCCGCCTGCGTGCGCTACATGTCGGGTGGTCTGATCCATGTGCCCATTGTTGTGCGTGGCCCGGCCAACGGCGGTACCAACGTCGGTGCCACCCACTCCCACATTCCCGAAGGTTTGTTTGCGGCCTTCCCTGGGCTCAAGGTTTGTGCCCCTGCCACACCGGCCGACGCCAAGGGCCTGATGAAGGCCGCCATCCGCGACAACGATCCGGTCTACGTCATGGAGAACACCAAGCTCTACGGCATCGAGGGCGAGGTTCCCGATCCTGAGGAAGGCGATCACATCGTTCCGCTTGGCAAAGCCGACATCAAGCGTGAAGGCTCGGACCTTTCCATCATCGCCCACGGCCGCTCGGTGCTCCAGGCGCTCGAGGCCGCCGAAACCCTCAAGGAAGAGCACGGCATCGATGCCGAAGTACTCGACCTGCGCTCCATCCGCCCCATCGACGTGGAGGCCATCATCGCCACCGTGAAGAAGACCAACCGCGTGCTGCTCGTCGACGAGTCCAAACCCTTCGGTGGAGTTTCTGCAATGGTCAGCACCATCATCCAAGAGGAGGCCTTCGATTATCTCGACGCTCCCGTGGCCCGGGTCTGCTCGATTGACGCGCCCTCGATTTATTCGCCACACATTGAGGATGAACAACTTCCGAATCCCCGTCGCATCGTCGAAAAGGCCCTCAAAATGGGCTAACTCCAGGCCCAACTCCCCTGCCCCAATCTCATGAAACGCATCCTCTACATCGCCCTCGCCACCGCGATCGCCCTGGCCACCAGCGCCTGCTGCAGCATGTGCTGATCCAGCGATCGACCGACCGACCCAAGTCCCCCGCCCTGCGCGATGACCAAGTGCTCATCGTGCCCGGATGCTTCGCTCTAAAAATGCTGGAAATCATCCGGCAAGTCAGCATCCTCACGCCAGTTCCCACCCCACTCTCCATCCATGGCCATCAACATTGAAATGCCCAAGCTCTCGGACACCATGTCCGAAGGCACCGTCGCCAAATGGCACAAGTCCGTCGGCGATTCCGTCGAAATCGGTGACGTCATTGCCGAAATCGAAACCGACAAGGCCACCATGGAAATGGAGGCCTTCGACGACGGAACCATCACCGAGATCAAGGTCGATGAAGGTGGCAAGGCGGCCATTGGTGAGGTGCTCGCCGTGCTCGATGGCGACGGCGAAGGCAGCGACGATTCCGGTTCGGACGAAGATTCCGCCGAGGAAAGCTCCGGGGCCGAGGCATCCGACGATTCCGGTGACTCCAATGATTCGCACGATTCCGGCGACCAGAAGGATTCTGCCGCGCCTGCGGCTCCCAGCAAGGACGGCGAGCGCATCAAGGCCTCACCGCTGGCCCGTAAGGTCGCCGAGGAGCTGGGCGTGGATCTGACCCAGATTGAAGGCAGTGGCCCGGCAGGACGCATCGTCAAGGCTGACGTCCAAGCCGCCAGCAAGAGGGGTTCCAGCTCCGGCAAGTCCAAGGAAGCCAACGCCGCCGAAGCCCTGGCATCCGCCGCCAAGTCCAAGTCCACCGCCGATTCCCCGGCACCCAAGCCCGCCGCCATCGCGCCGGTGGCCAGCGGGGAAGACGAAAAGATCGAGCTCAGCACCATGCGCAAGGTCATCGCCGAGCGCCTGCTGACCTCCAAGACCACCATCCCGCATTTCTACCTCCACCTCGAAGTCGACGCCGGGCCGCTCATGTCGCTGCGCAAGCAGGTCAACGAGCAGGCCGAGAAGACTCATGGCAACAAGTACTCGGTCAACGACTTCGTCCTCAAGGCTGTCATCAACGCCGCCCAGCTCGTGCCGGCCATCAACGCCTCCTTCGCCGGCGACCACATTGTCAAATACGCTGACGTCGGCATGTCCGTCGCCATCGCCGTGGAAGACGGCTTGGTCACTCCGGTCATCAAGAAGGCCCAGGACCAGTCACTCCTCCAGATCTCCAAAGCGGTTAAGGACTTCGCTGCCCGCGCCCGCGATAACAAGTTGAAGCCCAACGAGTTCGATGGGGGAACCATCACCGATCTCGAGGGGAATGCGGTAACCAACAATGGTGTAACTGTCTCCTCCGGGTATGCTACCTTTGACGGTGCATCCAACTTCCAGTTTAATGATCCAGCAATTGCCAATTATGATACAACTGATTCCT
>JAWVYP010000302.1:0-2826 GCA_033722655.1 Akkermansiaceae bacterium
CCCGACTCCCGGGGTGCGGGAGCTGGGATACGAAAGCAGCAATTAGTCGAGGATCTCGCCAACGCGACCGGCACCGACGGTGCGGCCACCTTCGCGGATCGCGAAACGCATGGTCTGCTCCATGGCGACGGGAGTGATGAGTTCAACTTCGAGGTTCACGTTGTCGCCGGGCATCACCATTTCGACGCCATCGGGAAGACTGATGCTACCGGTCACGTCGGTGGTGCGGAAGTAGAACTGCGGACGATAGTTGCTGAAGAACGGGGTGTGACGACCGCCCTCTTCCTTGGAGAGAACGTAGATCTCAGCCTTGAACTTCTTGTGAGGAGTCACGGAACCGGGCTTGGCGATCACCTGGCCACGCTCAACGTCGTCCTTCTTGAGACCACGGATGAGGAGACCCACGTTGTCACCGGCACGACCTTCGTCGAGCAGCTTGCGGAACATTTCGATGTCGGTGATGGTGGTTTTCTGGGTGTCGCGGATACCCACGATTTCCACTTCTTCCATCTTCTTGATGATGCCACGCTCAACACGGCCGGTGCAGACGGTACCGCGACCTTCAATCGAGAACACGTCCTCGACGGGCATGAGGAAGTCCTGATCGATCGGACGCTCAGGCTCGGGGATGTATTCGTCGACGGCAGCCATCAGCTTGAGGATGTTGCTCTTCTGATCGGCATCACCTTCGAGGGCCTTGACGGCGGAACCGGAGATCACGGGAATGTCGTCGCCGGGGAATTCGTAGGAGGAAAGGAGTTCACGGACTTCCATTTCGACGAGCTCAAGAAGCTCTTCGTCGTCGACGAGGTCGACCTTGTTGAGGAAGACCACCAGGGCGGGAACGCCAACCTGACGGGCGAGCAGGATGTGCTCGCGGGTCTGGGGCATCGGGCCGTCGGCAGCGGAGCAGACCAGAATCGCGCCGTCCATCTGGGCAGCACCGGTGATCATGTTCTTCACGTAGTCGGCGTGACCGGGGCAGTCCACGTGTGCGTAGTGGCGCTTCTCGGTCTCGTATTCGACGTGGGCGGTATTGATGGTAATGCCGCGCTCGCGTTCTTCGGGAGCTGCGTCGATGTCCGCGTAGTTCTGGGCAACCGCACCGCCGGTCTCAGCCAGGGTGTTGGTGATTGCTGCGGTGAGGGTGGTTTTGCCGTGGTCAACGTGGCCGATGGTGCCGATGTTGACGTGCGGTTTGTTGCGCTGGAATGCTTCTTTGGCCATGGTGTTGTTTCTGTTTGTGAGAGTGTTGTGGGGAGGCTGCCTCTGAATCGAGGCGGGGTGGGGCTGTTTGTCTGGATGCTGGTGGGCTGTGTGGATCGCTCTGGAGCTCGCGGGCGGATTTGAACCGCCGACCTCATCCTTACCAAGGATGCGCTCTACCCCTGAGCTACGCGAGCGATGTCAGATGGTGTGTGCTGATCCCTTGTGCCGACAAAAACACCGCGTCTGATTCCTGTGTTGATGGGAAGAATCAAGCGCGGCACCCTTGCAAGCTTGGGGGAAGAGCGGGCGGGACGTTGGCCAAAGGTGCCCCCCCTGTCAAAAAAAATATCCCCTAAATGAAAATTTTCTGCTAAATGGCCGAATTTCCCCATTTTACGGGAAAAAATCAGCCTTTCAAAGCCCGCCCGAGGGCGAAAATTGGGGCCCGGCGAGTCCGGGTCGGCAAATTTCGACCAAATCCCGCAAATTCGGACGCTCCATGGCCCGAACCACGGGCATTCTCTTGCCTCGAGCCGCGCAAGCGTTTAGAGCTGGCCCACCTCAATTGCCATGGCTGCCGACTACACCGAAGAAGACATCAAATCCCTGGACTGGAGAGAGCACATCCGCATGCGTCCCGGGATGTACATCGGCAAGCTCGGCGATGGCTCCTCCCCCGATGACGGCCTCTACATCCTGCTCAAGGAGGCCATCGACAACTCGATTGACGAGCACATCATGGGTCACGGCAAGGAGATCCACGTCAATATCGACGACGAGGGCCGGGTCGAGGTCCGGGATTTCGGCCGTGGCATCCCGCTGGGCAAACTCTACGACTGCGCTGCCCAGATCAACACCGGGGCCAAATACGACAGTGAGGCCTTCAAGAAATCCGTCGGCCTCAACGGCGTGGGCATCAAGGCAGTCAACGCACTGGCCGATTTCTTCGAGATCCAGGCCTGGCGCGACGGCCAGACCAAGGCGCTGGAATTCTCCCGCGGCGAGCTGACCGAGGACATGAAGAAGCCGCGCAAGGACGACGGCGACAACGGCACCCGGCTCGCCTTCGAAATCGACCGCGAGATCTTCCCCAAGCGCGCCCGCTTCCGCGAGCCCATCGTCGAGAAGATGTGCCGCTACTACTCCTACCTCAACCCGGCGCTGACCATCCGCTTCAACGGCAAGAAGTTCCGCTCCAAGGACGGCCTGCTCGACCTGCTGCGCGAGGAAATGGAGAGCAGCCCGCTCTACGAGCCCATCCATCTGGTCGGCAAGGACATCGAAATCGCCTTTACCCACAGCCCGGAGAGCAGCGAGGAGTATTACTCCTTCGTCAACGGCCAGAACACCTCACAGGGCGGCACCCACCTCGCCGCCTTCCGCGAGGCACTGGTCCAGGTGGTGCGTGGCTTCTACAAGAAGCAATACGATCCCTCGGACATCCGCGCGGGCATCGAGGCCGCGATCTGTGTGCGCATCGTCGAACCTGTCTTCGAGTCCCAGACCAAGACCAAACTCGGCTCCACCACCATCGCTCCCGAGGGCGAGTCGCTGCGCGCCTTCATCGGCAATTTCCTCAAGGCCAACCTCGACAACTACCTGCACAAGCACCCGAAG
>JAWVYP010000303.1:0-2825 GCA_033722655.1 Akkermansiaceae bacterium
CACCGGTGAGCCACAGGGCCCTTTCCGACTGATCAATGAAGATCCTCTCGTCACCGCCGCCTTCGGCCTGCTGGATCGAAAAGTCGATTTCGAAGAACCCTTCTACAAGAGTATTCACCAGCCTCTGCCGTTCGGTAACCAAGAGGAGCCGGTCGAGTTCTTCGGTGTGAAGGGATGGGAAACCGAGGAATACAGGAAACATGTACGGGTTTTGGCCTATCGCCCCATTGACGGATCCCATGCCTTGGAGGTCTCGTGCAAGGGGGCGGATGACAAACTCGTGCTCTATCGACCCGCCAAGCCAATCGACTTCGCCACCGCCTGTAGGTGGGTAAGGCAGTGGCGCGAAGAACACGGCAAGAACGCCAGCACACTCCATGGCAAATGGAATGACGGAGCACTGCACAGCGGAGACACCGTGAAAATCCCTTACATCACTCTGGAGAACACCACGGACTTTGCGGACCAACTTCAGAACCCCAGAAAATACCCCAATGTGGACGTTCCCGGCATCATTCTTCGGGCAGAACAAATGACTCGCTTCAAGCTCACTGAAAAAGGAGCGGAAGCCCGGGTTGAGGTTTCCATTGAAACCGCTTTTGGGGGTGGACGCCCCGCACGTCCCGTTCCCCGCCAATTCATCTACGACAAACCATTCTTCGTCTTCCTTTGGCGCGAGAAAGCCGACTGGCCCTACCTCGGTGTTTGGATCGGCGATACTTCGGCGCTTCACCCTAAGAAGTGAAGCACCCAACCCGTATCATAAACCCCCATGAAAGCCCTCTGCCTGATCGCCATTTCCCTCCCCTCGCTCTGTTTTGCGGCTCCGAAGACCAAGACCGGCGAGTTTCATCAGGCCAAGGCCATCACCAAAATCTCCTTTGGCGCCTGCAATGATCCGCGCAAGGGCGAGAGCCCGATGTATGAGGCCATCCTCAAGCACGAGCCCGATGTCTTTGTCTGGCTGGGAGACAACATCTACGGCGATACCGAGGACATGGAGCTCTTCAAAACGAAATACGACGAGCTCGGAGCACAGCCTGGATTTCAAAAGCTGCGCGAAGCCACCACCATGCTCGCCACTTGGGACGACCACGACTACGGCGTCAACGACGGCGGCAACTGCTACAAGATGCGGGGGGAGTCGCAGCAGCTCTTCCTCGACTTCTTCCAGGATCCCGCCGACTCGCCGCGCCGCAAACGCGAGGGCGTGCACGCTTCCTACACCTTCGGCGAGAGCGACAAGGTCTGCCAGATCCTCGTGCTCGACACCCGCTACTTCCGCGACGTACTGCCGCGCAGCAAAAAGAAGAAAGCGCCGAACACCGTCGGTTGGTACGAGCCCACGGAGGACACTTCGATGACCCTGCTGGGAGACGCCCAATGGAAATGGCTCGAAGAGCAACTCCAAGTGCCGGCCAACCTGCGCATCATTGCCAGCAGCATTCAAATGCTCGCCGTGGAAAAAGGCATGGAGAACTGGGGCAATGTCCCACACGAACAACAGCGCTTCTTTGACCTCCTCAAAAAGCACAAGGCCAAGCACACCATCGCCATCTCGGGCGACGTCCACTACGCCGAGCTCTCCAAAAAGGACATCGGCGGCTACCCCTTCTACGATCTGACCAGCAGCGGCATGACCAACGTCTCCAAAGGCTGGGCCAAGGCCACCAACAGCATGCGTGTGAGCAAGTCCCACGCGGTTCAGAATGCCGGCCTGATCGAGATCGACTGGGACAAGCGATCGCTCGAGCTCGCCATCATCAACAAGGATGCCGAGAAGATCCTCAGCCACCCGCTGAAATTCTCAGAGCTGGAGTTCAAGTGAGCCTCTGACTGACACCATCAAGGTGAGAGCCTCTCAATCTTCCAGCCTTCACCATCACGGCTGTAGAGAAAGCGGTCGTGCAGGCGGGCGGGCCCGCCCTGCCAGAATTCGATCATCTCGGGCACGACGCGGTAGCCGCCCCAGAAGGAGGGCAGCGGGATTTCGCCGCCCTTGAACTTGTCTTTGATCTCCTGGAGCTTCTGCTTCAGCAGCTTGCGCGAGCTGATGACTTCACTCTGGTTGGAGACCCAGGCACCGAGTTGTGAATCGCGCGGTCGCGAACTGAAATACTTGAGCGACTCGGCGGTGCTGACTTTTTCCACGCTGCCCTGGATGATGACCTGGCGCTCGAGAGTGATCCACGGAGCCAGCATCGAGACCTTGGGGTTGGCCTCCATCTGCCTGGCCTTGCGGCTCTGGTAGTTGGTGAAAAAGACGAAGCCGCTTTCATCGAAATATTTCAGCAAGACCGTGCGCTGGAAGGGCATGCCGTTCTCGTCCACGGTGGCCAGGCTCACCGCATTGGGCTCGTGGAGCTTCAGTTCCACGGCCTGCTCGAACCACTCGGCGAATTGTGAGACGGGCTCGGCCTTGAGATCGGCGCGATGCAATCCCTTTTCCGAATACTCCTTGCGGAAGTGAGCGAGGTCCATGGCCTTTTCTAGGCGCGCAAGCTGGCGGGCGCAAGGAATCGAAGCACCCCGTGGTTGCAGATCCCCCTTGCAGTCGCGCGGGGAGGGCGCAGCTTGTCACAGCATGCGCCAGCTGACTCCCGAACTTCTCGATCACCTCCCCGCGGATGATCCCGGCGCCATGCGCTCGCGCCGCGACCTGCGCCGGATCAACGCCTTCATGGGCAACGAGGCGTGGATTCTCCGCCAGATTCCGGGAGACACCCCGCGCATCACGGAATTCGGCGCCGGTGACGGCGGGCTCCTGAAGCGCATCCATCAGCGCCATCCCGACACTCCCCTCTCCGCCATCGATCTGATGCCCC
>JAWVYP010000304.1:0-2794 GCA_033722655.1 Akkermansiaceae bacterium
AGCGCATCCACCGCAATCGGCTTGGCCAGCCAGACGTGATGACCGGCCTCGACCGCGGCTTCAACCTGCTCGGGATGGAAGTAGGGGGGCGAGAGCACCGCGACGATGTCGATTTCGCCCGCCTCGATCATCTTCCTGAAGCAATCGATGCCGTGGTAGCGCCGGCTGGCAGGCACCTCGAAGCGCTCGCCCAGTTCAGCGGTGGCGTCGCTGAAGTAGTCGGCAAGGGCCACGACCTGGAAACGGCCATCCTGGTTGGCGACATCCCCGACGATGCGGCCACGGCCACCGCAACCAATGATGCCGATGCGCAATTTGCCGCCATCGGATTTCCGGGCGGTGGCGATTTGCGGCATGGAGACGGCGGCTGCCGCCAGTCCGGCCTTGGCAAGAAAGCCGCGGCGCTTGGTGGGTTCGAATGAATCGGTCATAGCTTCTTGAGGTAAAGGTTGCGGAATTGAACCAGGCTGGAGGCGTTGTTGTAGCTTCCATCCTCCTCCAGGCCACCGTGGTGCTGCAAGCCGATCGGACCGGATTCGGGCACGCCGGGCAGAGGCACATCCTCGATGATGGTCTTGCCGTTGAGGTTGACGGTCAGCCTGTCGCCGACCATGCGGATGATGAAGCGGTTCCATTCGCCCACCGGATTGTCGGCGCGCTCATCGGGAGTGACCCCGGCGCGCACTTCAGGCGGCATGTTCTTGTCGCGGCGGTAGCCGTAAACCTCACCGGAACCCACCGGCCAGCACCAGATGTTGCACTGGCTCTTGATGTCACCGCGCAGCAGGATGCCGGAGTCGGCATTGGGGGTGGGAACGGTCATGGTCCTGCCGTCCGCGTCCTTCTTGTAGGATCCATCCGGAAGGATGATCGGGCAGTCGTAAATCGCCGGAGTTTCGGTGATGCGCCAGTCGACGTGCAACTCGAAGTCACCGTAGCTTTCCTCGGTCCAGAGCTGCCGGTCATCCCGGTTCGGCGCCTCGCTGCGGGCATCGCAGTCGATGACTCCGTCAATCACTGTCCAATGGCCGACACTGCCCGGATGCATCTTCCAGCCCTCGAAATCTTCGCCATTGAAGAGAGAAGTCATGCCGTTGGGCACCGACTCATTGCCCTCCAGAGGCAGGAGCTCGATCTTGCGAAACTCCACCGGATGGGTCTCGGCCTGGATGGCGATGTAGCCGCTGGAAAGTGGTGTGCCGTCATCGAGCTGCGGCTTCTGGTAGCGCAGCACTTCCTCGCCATTGACGTAGTGGACGATCCCCTCGTCACCACGCACTTCGGCTTCCACCGTGACCCAGTTCAGACCGGAAAACAGCGGCGAGCTCGAATCGGTGTTCTCCACCTCTTCGCCATCCATCATCACCTTGGTGCCCGGCGTGTAGAGGTTGCCCATGTGACGGTTGCCGAACTTCTCACCCAACGAGGGTTTGTTGCCCCAGACCTGCATCTCGATGGAGGCCGGAAAGTTCCGGCCAAGCGCCATGGTCTCGGGTGGCTGGCAATGGAGCATCAGACCGTTGTTGCGGAAGGCCCAGTCGGGGCCGCCCTCCAGTTGCTCTCCGGTGAAGCGAAACTCGGCACGGATGCGGTAATGGCTGTAGGGCGTCTTGTAGAAGAGATGGCCAAAACCGTTGAACTTCTCGACCTCGTCGTAGCTCACCACCAGTTTGCCATCCTCGACCCGGAAGACCTTCCCCGGATTCTCTCCGACCGGATGGTTGGTGAACTTGGGTGTCCAATCCTTGAGATCCTCGCCATTGAATAAGGGAATCCACTGATCGGACTCATTGGCGAAAAGCGGCCCGGTCAGAACGGAAACCAGCAGGGCGAGGCGGGGAATTTGAATCAACACGGGACAGGAGGCGTCGAAAAACGGACATGGAACATACTTCACACCGCCACCTGCTCTTTCGCAAGCTGAAGGACTCAGAGACCGCGCGGATGCCGCATCGCATGTCCCTTCGCCGAGCGCGACTCGGGCTTCCAGCGCGGGCCGGTGCGACTGCCCCCGCCCGTGTCCAAGCGCAGACCGGCCACCACGATGAAGACGTGGCCCTTGCGCACATACACCGTGATCCACTCACCCATGCCGGGCTTGCCGTAGTTGAAAAAACCCTGCGAAACCCGCTGGCCACGCATCAGTCCGGCCTCGCGCAGCACGTAGGAGACCGCTCCGGAACAGTCGTAACCGCTGTCCTTGAGCCGACGGTGCCCCCCGCCCCACTTGTAGGGCTTGTTCTGAAGCCGGTTGCCCGCCGCCACCGCCCGCTTGACGGCCACCGGCGCATTGCGCGGCGGGATGGCCTTGCCGTTGCGGTAGAGCACGGTGCGGCCGTGATCGAACTGGTAGGCCACCCGGTGCTTGGCCCAGACCTGGTTGGAGCAGGAGGGCGCCAGCATGAGCAAGAGGCTGAGGGCGGCCAAATGAAGGAGCACGCGCTTCACCAGCCGAGCCTGATCCATTGATTAAGAAAAGTAAATGAAATAGCCTGGACGCCTGCTTTACAAAGCCACCATCCATGGCAACGGTCAGCGCGCACGGCCTGCCAAGCCCCTCCCCATTTTCGATGAACTCCGTCTTCCGCGTCTTTTCTTACCTGCGCCGCTATCCCGGCCTGGCGAGCGCGCAGTTCGTATGTGCGTCATTCATGGCCGGCTCGGTGGTCCTCTTTCCCATGATCTCGGCCCACATCATCGATGAGATCATCCCCAAACCGGCAAATCATCCCGAATTGATGGGGTGGGTCCTGTTGGCCCTTGGAGCCTATTTCCTCAAGGACGGCATGAACTG
>JAWVYP010000305.1:0-2780 GCA_033722655.1 Akkermansiaceae bacterium
AGCCGCCCCGCCGCGCAGGTTCCCCGTACGGCCCGCGTGCAGACCATTTTCGCCACCGCCGCGGCAGTTGCCGGGGAGGCCATCAAGAGCCACCAGCTCCATCCGGATGGGGAGGTTTATTGATACCGCGCGCGGCATCGTGTCCCCTCCATCGGCCTGACCGCGGCCAGTAGGCCTAACCATCACTCAAGGAAGTCCCCACTCGGCGCGATAGGCTTCATACTCCTTTTTGGGCAGCAGCACGTAAACGGGCTTCTTGTCAGGATCGATCCGGGAAATCAGCCAGCGCAATCTCTCCTCGCTCATCACCGTGCAGCCCGCCGTGGGCCGAGCTCCGTCTTCGCGCCAGATGTGGAAGAAAATGGAGGAGCCCATGCCCTTTGCCACCTTGGGGGGCGCATTGTGGGCAATGAAGAGCTTGAGCGCGTGGGCCGGGTCGTCCTGGCGCATCTGGGCCTGCTTTTCCCATTCGGCCGCGGGCTCCCGGTCGAGAATGAGCGGGCAGTTGTAGTGTTTGGAATCAGGGTCCTCCACCCAGAGGTGGCGGGAGGTGATCTGGGTGTAGGGCAGGTCCGGATCCTTGGAGATCGTAGCATCATACCCCCAGGCCCCACCGAGTTCGAAGACCCCGGCTGGCGCTTTCCAGTCTCCTTCGCGCTTGAGCGGAGCACCCGCGGGCACCGGGTGTTGGCCCAAACCCCAGGCCAGGCCGTTCCTGCCAAGTCGAGTCGGACAGGACCGCCCCACCTGCTGCCACTGACCGTCTTTCTTCTCGTAGAGAGCCAGCGTCGCCTTGGAGCTATTCCAATCGTCCGCGACCCCGACCACACACTGGGTGGTTTGTTCCGGCAGCTTGTAGGCGGAACAACTGGCGACAAGGCAACCGAGGAGCGGAAGAAAGAAAAGACGTAGGTTCATGGAAAGATCCGGCTTCGCCCGGTGGGCTACGCCGGGACAAGCGTTTTTGTAGCCGGAAGTTTAAACCATAAGATCAGAAACCCAGAAACCCAGAAACCCAGAACTAAGAACTAAGAACTAAGAACTGGCGGCTTCGCCGCCTACTCCTTCTTCTTCAGCAGCGGAAACAGCACCACATCACGAATGGTTGGCGCACCCGTCAGCATCATGATCAGGCGATCGATGCCAATGCCGATGCCGCCCGCCGGGGGCATGCCGTGCTCGAGAGTCTCGATGAAGTCGTAGTCAACAAGCTGTTCCTCCTCGCCACCGGCCTGATGCTCGAGGCGCTCGCGCTGGACGTCGGGATCGTTGAGCTCGGAGTAACCGGGCGAGATTTCCTGGCCGTTGATGATGAGCTCATAGACTTCCACGGTCTTGCCGCCGGGAGTCACCTTGGCAAGCGGGATGAGCTCGCTGGGCACGCGAGTCACAAAGCAGGGATTGAAGGTGTGTTCCTCGACCTTCTTCTCGAAGACCTGCTGGATGACCTCGTAGTCCTCCATTTCGTCGGAAAGCTGCACACCCAACTCGTCGCATTTGGCGCGACGCTGCTCAGGGGTGATATCGAAGAAGTCGTCACCGGCCACTTCCTTGACCAGGTCGTGGTAGTTGGCGCGCTTCCAGGGACGGCTGAGGTCGATGGTGCGTGTGACCTTACCTTCCTCGTCCTTGTGTTCGATCTTGAGGCCACCGCAGAACTTCTCGGCCAAATGGCAAACCAGGCTCTCGACCAGTTCGGCCATCTCCTCAAAGTCGGCGTAAGCCTGGTAGGCCTCGAGCATGGTGAACTCGGGATTGTGGCGGCGCGAAATGCCCTCGTTGCGGAAATTGCGGTTGAGCTCGAAGACCTTGGTGAAGCCACCGACCAAGAGGCGCTTGAGGAAAAGCTCGGGCGCGATGCGCAGGGTCAGCGGCATGCCCAGCGCGTTGTGATGGGTCTCGAAGGGACGGGCGGCTGCTCCGCCGGCCACGCTCTGGAGCATGGGGGTCTCGACTTCGAGGTAACCACGCTCATGGAAGAAGGAGCGCATCTCGGCGACCATGCGCGAGCGGGTGACAAAGATTCCCGCGCTATCAGGGTTGCCGATGAGGTCGAGGTGGCGCTTGCGATACTTGGTCTCGCGGTCGGCGAGGCCGTGGAACTTGTCGGGCATGGGGCGCAGCGACTTGGAGAGGACAGTGAAGTTCTCGACCTTGACGGTGGGCTCCTCGGTGCGAGTGGTGAAGGTTTCGCCCTCAATGCCGATCCAGTCGCCGCGGTCCAGGCACTTCCAGATTTCCTTCTGCTCATCGGGCAGCTTCTTGAAGGCGACGAAGCCCTGGATGGAGCCATTGGCGTCCCCGATCTGGAAAAAGACCGAGCGGCCCATGTCGCGCAGGGCGATGATGCGCCCGGCAATTTTGACCTTCTTCTCGTCCTCGAAGTTGGCGCGAAGCTCGGCGGGCGTGGTGGTCACCTCAAAGCGCTCGCCGAAGGGGTCCACCCCCAATTCGCGAAGCTTGGCGAGTTTCTCGCGGCGAACGGCAATCAGTTCAGCTTCAGTGGATTGGGCATTGGGAGCGGGAGTGTCACTCATGGCGCGAATGGCTTAGAAGCCTGAGGGGCCCTCCGCAAGAATTGAAACGGCTTTTTGGGAGTTTTTGGGATCGAATTGCCATTCACCACAGGCAAGGGACGCCTCTGATCGCGCTCCGCTTGATCCAATCAGAGTGCATGGCCCGCCGACCATGATTCAAATTTTTAGCCCGGATATTTCATGATTCTCGTGGGCGAGGCGCAGGAATTCCCGTTTTTGCCAAGGCCGACGCTGAAAACGCAG
>JAWVYP010000306.1:0-2700 GCA_033722655.1 Akkermansiaceae bacterium
ACGGCCGGCCTTGCGGGCACCGGCGATGAGACCGAGGGCCAGGGCTTCGTTGCCCGAGATTTTGCGGTAGATGCCGGGGGCGACCTCGGCACGGCTCACCATGTAGCGGTTGCGGGTGATCTCGGTGGTCTCGCCGAGGAAATAGCCGGCCTTGAGCACCTTGATGTTGGCATCGGCGACGTCGGGCAGCTTCTTACCCCATTTGGTCTGGATGAACTCGATGGTGGGCTCGAGTGGACGGCCGTAGACCCAGTAGGTGAAGCCGAGCGCGAAGAAGTTCTTGGTGCGCAGCTTGTCCTTCATGCTCAACTCGCTGTCCTTGAGGGTCTCGGTGGCGAGGCCGGAGATGTCGATGTCGAGCACCTCGTAGCGCTTGCGCAGTTCGGGATCCTCGAGCGGGTTGCTCTCGAACTTGGCCATCTTGAGGTTCTCCTCGGTAAAGGAGGCATTGTTGACGATGAGTAGGCCGCCTTCGGCGAGGTCGTCGAGGTGGACGGCAAGTGCCGCGGGGTTCATGGCCACCAAGGCATCGGGCTCATCACCGGGGGTCAGCACGGTCTGGCTGCCGAAATGGACCTGGAAGGCGGACACGCCGGCAATGGTGCCGACCGGAGCGCGAATCTCCGCCGGGTAATCGGGGAAGGTGGCGATGGAGTTGGGAACGGTGACGCTGGTGTCGGTGAAGCGCTCACCGACCACCTGCATGCCATCACCGGAATCGCCAGCGAAGCGGACGACGGCCGCTTTCTTTTCGTTGAAACCACGGGTGGAAGACTTCATGTAAGGGGGTCAGATTTTGGGAGCCGCAAGCTAGGGGGGCGAATCTACGGCGTCAATGGCTGAGATCGCAAAAAGAGCACGTTTTCAGCGACTTGTGGGCCCATAACGGGTCTCATTCGGACTTGGCGAATGCCGCTTCCACGTGCATCGTTCGCCACCTCGCCAGCCCATGAAGATTCTCAGCCACAAGGATGTCGGATACGACCGTTTCGTTCGCACGCTCAATCGCCGCGCCATTCCCGAAGACGGGGTGCGGGATCTGGTGGCCGACATCATTGATCAGGTCTCCAAGGGCGGCGACAAGGCCCTCTTCAAGCTGACCAAGCGCTTTGACGGTGCCGTGCTCGACCGCCGCAGCCTGTTTGTCAGCGAGGAGGCGTTCGAATCCGCCGCGAAGCAGGTCAAGGTTTCCACCCGTTCTGCCATTGGCCGAAGCCTCAAGAACATCCAGGCCTTTGCCAAACACAGCCTGCGCAAGGACTGGAAATTCAAGAATGCCGAGGGAGCGAGCGTTGGCGAGCGTTTCACTCCCTTTGACCGCGTTGGCGTCTACGTGCCCGGTGGCAAGGCGCCGCTGGTATCCACGGCGCTGATGACCGCCGGTTTTGCCAAGGCCGCCAAAGTGCCCGAGGTGATTGCCGCCACGCCCTGCGGGCCCGACGGCACGGTAAATCCAGAACTGCTCTATGCGCTGCAGCGTGCCGGCGTGACCGAGGTGATCAAGGTCGGTGGTGCCCAGGCGATTGCCGCGCTTGCCCTCGGCACCCGCACCATTCAGCCCGTGGATCGGATCTTCGGTCCCGGCAACCGTTTTGTGGTCGAGGCCAAGCGCCAGTTGGTGGGGGCGGTCTCCATCGACCTGTTGCCCGGTCCCAGTGAAATCCTCATCCTTGCCGACAAGAGCGGCGATCCCGATTTCATCGCCGCCGACATGCTTGCCCAGGCCGAACACGGTGGCGACAGCGTGGTGGGCTTCGCGACCAACTCCAAGGCGCTGCTCAACAAGGTCCAGAAGTCCATCGACAAGCAAGTCGGGCAGCTTTCGCGCGCCAAGATCATCCGCGATGTGCTCAAGAGTGGCACCTTCCTGCTGCACACCAAGTCGCTGGCCGATGCCATCGCCATCAGCAATGCGTTCTGCCCGGAGCACTTGTCGCTCATCGTGGAGGACGAAAAGACCTGGCTGCCGCAAGTGCGCACGGCCGGGGCGATCTACCTCGGCAACCTTTCCCCGGTGGCCGTCGGTGATTTCCTCGCTGGTCCCAGCCACACCCTGCCAACGGGTGGAGCCGGACGTTCCTTCTCGGGCCTTCGCGCCGATCAGTTCCAGCGCCGCACCAGCATCGTCAAGATGGGCAAGCAGGCGGTGAAGAAGTCACTGCCGGTGGTGGAGGAGTTTGCGCGGATTGAGGGGCTCGACGCCCACGGGCGCTCGACGGCGATCCGGGTGGAGAAATGAGCGGCTGCGCCGCGCGTTCTTAGTTCCTGATTCTTAGTTCTTAGTTCCTAGTTCTTAGTTCCTAGTTCTTAGTTCTTAGTTCTTAGTTCCTAGTTCCTAGTTCCTAGTTCTTAGTTCTTAGTTCTTAGTTCTTAGTTGCTGGGGCCCCGGTGGGCCGGAAATGGAGCGCGGACTTTAGTCCGCCCCGGAGCACAGGGTGGTTCGATGCGGACTAAAGTCCGCGCTCCGTTCGCTGCAATTTTGGTCGATCACCAAAGGAGGTCTTGATAAGATGTAACGATGAGCCATCGCGCGCCATCCCCTGTTGTCTATTGGCTCGTGCCGATATGCATCATTTTGATGGTGGGGGCTACATTGTTTGGTTTGCAGCGAGGGTGTTTTGGTGTCAGCCATTCGACACGAAGTGCGCACACGAGCGCTTTGTTCCAGCAGTTTTACACGGAGCTCGAACAGGCCAAGGA
>JAWVYP010000307.1:0-2685 GCA_033722655.1 Akkermansiaceae bacterium
AGAAGCTCAGTGGAGTGGAGATTGAAACCTCCCCCTACCCCGGCTACCCCACCGACATGCAGGCCCAGATGACGGCACTCCTGGCCACCACCCCCGGCATCAGCGTGATCAAGGACACCATTTTCCCGCAGCGCTTCATGCACTGCGCCGAACTCAAGCGCATGGGTGCGGACATCAAGATCGACAACGGCACGGCCGTGGTCCACGGCGTCGACAAACTCACCGCCGCCCCGGTGATGGCTTCCGATCTTCGAGCCTCAGCGGCCTTGGTGCTGGCCGCGCTCACCGCCAAGGGTTCAACCACCATCAGCCGCCTCTATCACATCGATCGGGGCTACGAGCACATCGACGAGAAGCTGCTCATGCTGGGCGCTGAGGTCGAAAGAGTCAGAGACTGAGGAACAATTGACTGATGGATGTGGGTTTGAGGGTGAGTATCCTCCTAAGCATGATGCGCTACCTTCCTCGGCTGTCTCTGCTGACTTTTCTCCTCTGCTTTGGCGCCTTTGGCACCAACTCCATCAAGGCCGAGGCCATTGAAAAGCCCAACATCCTTTTCATCATGCTCGATGACTTGGGCAAGGAGTGGATCAGTTGTTACGGCGCGCAGGATATCAAAACGCCCAACATCGACGCCCTGGCCGCGGGCGGAATGAAGTTCAATAACGCCTACTCGATGCCGCAGTGCACGCCATCGCGCGTCACGCTGCTGACCGGCCTTTACCCTTACCACAACGGCTACGTGAATCATTGGGATGTGCCACGCTGGGGCGTCGGCTACTTTGATTGGAAGCAGAAGCGCAACACCACCTTCGCCAAACTCATGAAGGATCTCGGATACGCCACCTTTGCCTCAGGCAAGTGGCAGATCAACGACTTCCGCATCGAGCCGCAGGCCATGAACAAGCACGGCTTTGACGATTGGGCGATGTGGACGGGTTACGAGACCGGCGTCCCCGCAAGCGCCAATCGCTATCAGAACCCCTACATCAATACCCCAGAGGGCAGCAAAACTCACGAGGGCAAATTCGGCCCCGACCTCTATGTGGATCATCTCATCGAATTCGTAAAGACCCACAAGGAAGAACCCATGTGCCTTTACCTGCCGATGTGCCTGCCTCACACGCCATTTGTCACCACGCCTGACGCTCCAAAGGCGGGCGGCACCATGGGCAAGCACAAGGCCATGGTGCGCTATGCCGACAAAATGGTGGGCCGGGTCGTGGAAGCGCTCGGCGAACTCGGTCTGCGCGAAAGGACCCTGATCATCTTCACCACCGACAATGGCTCCACCGGGGGCATCAAGGGCACCCGCAAGGGAGTGGAAGTCCGGGGAGCCAAGGCCAAGGAGGTTGAAGCCGGAGTCTGCGGGCCCTTCATCGCCAACTGGCCGGGCACCATTCCGGCAGGTGTGGAAACCGATGCCCTCACCGATTTCTCTGACATGCTTCCCACCTTCGTCGAACTGGGCGGCGGCACCATTCCCGAAGATCTGAAGATTGACGGCATCTCCATTGCTCCGCTGCTCACTGGCAAGGCCAAGGACAGCACACGCGAATGGATCTGCGCCCTAGGCCACGGTCCGGCGAAGTTGGATGCCGAAGGCGTTCGCGGCAAAGTCGACTTCGCGACGCGCGTCATCCGCGACAAGCGCTTCAAAGTTTGGGTCTCCAACGATAGGGAAATCTTTCGTCTGCATGACCTGCAGGAAGACCCGTGGGAGAAAAACAATCTGGTGAACAGCACGAAGGAGGCCCACCAGCAGGCGCTCGAAAAGTTCCGCAAGGTCGTGGAAACCATGCCCAAGGTTGACGCCCGTCCACTGTATGAGTCGAGGGCAGCAAACCCGTGGGACAAGCGGAAGCCCGGCAAAAAAGGCAAGTAGCCGAGGAGGCAGAAGGGGCGGAAGGGCAGAGGTGCGGAGGGGGCTGATCAGACCACGCCCTGCTCACGCAGTTCGGCTTCGACTTCGTCGTATCCGCCTTCTCCCATTCCGGCATCGCGGATGGACTGGATGCGGCGTTTGACGCCGAACTTGCTGCGCGGACCGGTGATCAGACCGCGGACATTGCCGAAAACGAAGGGAACCAGCAGGGCCACACCCACGGCACCAAGACCGAGACCGAGGCCACGACGAGCCGAACCGTGCATCAGGTCGCCCACCAGCAGGCCGGCGGAGGCGCCGATCAATGCCGGAGCGGTGAGGGCGGAGTTCTCCACCCAGGCGGGGGTGTCTTGCTTGTGTTCGTCACTCATGGTTCCACGCTAAACCCACTACCCGCACAGGACAACTCGGAAAAAGCAGAATATGGTTTCCTCCTTCACCCCTTCCCCGCCAAGCTCATCCGCGCATGCCCAAGCCCACTGAATCCTACGCCCTGATCCTCGCCGGCGGTTCCGGCACCCGCTTCTGGCCCCTGAGCCGCAACACCAGGCCCAAGCAGCTTATCGACCTGTTTGGAGACGGCACCCTGCTCGAGCAAACCATCAAGCGCCTCGAAGGCGTGGTGCCCGCCGAGAACATCCTCATCCTCACCAACGCCCTGCAGCTCGAGGCGGTGCGCGAAATCGCCTCCATGCTGCCTGCCAAAAACATCATCGCCGAACCCGCCAAGCGTGACACCGGCCCGGCCGTGGCGCTGGGCATCGGCCTGGTCGCCGCCCGCAACCCGCAGGCCACCATGA
>JAWVYP010000308.1:0-2635 GCA_033722655.1 Akkermansiaceae bacterium
ACAATGACCGGATAGACCTTGTCGCCGTAAATCACCACCGCGTAGTCCCCCACCTTCGGCGCGTAACTCTTGGAGGAGGTCAGCAGATTGACCGGGATTACGATGAAGGGGTCGTATTCCGCGATCAGGAAACTGCGATATTTCATGTCCTCAATGCCTCGTTGCAAATACTTGAGGCGATCCCGCAGCCAGGCCTTGCGGTCGGCACTGGTGTTCGGGTCGTTGAGTTCCGCCCTGCCCTTGGCCAGGCGCTTCTTCCAGCCCGCGATCATCGGGTTGGGCGTGTTGGTGCGCTTTTTCCAGCCGTAACTGGTGAAGGGCTGGTAGTGGGTGGAATTGACAATCTTGTCGGGCATGGTCGCCAGCCGGTCTCCATCCGAGCCGTCCGACACCACGTCCATTTCCGCCTGCATCAGGAACACCTTGCGGCCATTCCTGCCCTCGAACTCGAGAATGGTTTCGCAGTCGTAGAGGTTGTGCTTGGTCAGCAGCTTGTTGAAGGTGTGAGCCTGTTTCTGAATGCGCGCCGCCTTGTTCTCGTAGAGCAGGTTGAACCAGCCGGAAACGCGGGCCTTGGAGAGATAGGGCTCGATGCCCGGCAGGATCTTGGGCAATTCCGGACTGATCTCTTGCAGCTCCTCCATGGTCTGGGCCGCCTTGGGGACGCGCAAGGTGAGCTGATACTTGATGCGGTAGCTGTCATCGAGCTCCCGCTCCACTGAGGCGAGATCCCCCTGCTGACGGTCGGTTTCCGTGATGAAGGGGATGCCGGAGCGCAGCGTGCGGATGTCCTCCACCTTGCCCAGTCGGAAGTCCGGGGCCACCGGCAGTTCGTTCTGCTCTTCGCGGATGGCGGCAATTTTGGCCTCCGCCTCACGCTGGATTTGCTCAATTTTACGGTCGCGCTCGGTGAGGATTTCACTGCGCAGGCGCGACTCCATCTGGCGGCGAATGGCCTCCTCGTCCGCCGGAACCTCGACCTCAACCACGCGCTCCTCGGAAAAGGTTTCCTTCAAGGCCCGCTTGACCTTGCCGGGAATGGGCGAAAACCAGAGGGCGATCATGCCGCCGATGGTCAGCAGACAGATCACCATCAGAGCCAGTGCCCACAGCGGAATCCCCGGTTTCTCCGGCTTGTCGAGATCGCGCCAATTCTTCATTCCCCGGCAGTTTAGCCGCGAATCCCGCCTCGCCAATCCGGGAATTTCGATTTTCACCAAACTCGTCCATGACAAAGCCGCCTGAGCCCCTACACTCGCGCTTGTGAGTTACCAGGTCTTTGCCCGCAAATACCGCCCCAAAACCTTCGACGACGTCCTGGGCCAGGATCACGTCGTGCGCACCCTGCGCAACGCCATCGCCGAGCAACGCCTCGCCCATGCCTACCTCTTCGTCGGCCCCCGCGGCACCGGCAAGACTTCCACCGCCCGCATCCTGGCCAAGGCCCTCAACTGTTCGGATGGCCCCAAGGCCGATTTCGATCCCGACGAGGAGGTCTGCCAGGAAATTGCCGAAGGTCGCTCTCTGGACGTGCTCGAGATCGACGGTGCCTCCAACAACGGCGTGGAGCAGGTCCGCGACCTGCGCGATTCGGTGCGCTTTGCCCCCGCCCGCGGACAGTTCAAGATCTACTACATTGACGAGGTCCACATGCTCTCCAATGCGGCTTTCAATGCCTTGCTCAAGACCCTCGAGGAGCCGCCGCCGCACGTGAAGTTCATCTTCGCGACCACCGAGCCCAACAAGATCCTGCCGACCATCCTTTCGCGCTGCCAGCGCTTCGATCTGCGCCCCATCGCCACCGAGACCATCGCCTCCCACCTCCAGCACATCGCCAGCGAGGAGGGCATCCAGCTCGACGAAACCGCCGCCTGGGCCATCGCCAAGGGTGCCGATGGCGGCATGCGCGACGCCCAGTCCATGCTCGACCAACTCGTCGCCTTCTGCGGCGAATCCATCACCGAGGAAAACGTGCTCGATATCTTCGGCTTCACCTCGCGCGAGAAGGTCGCCGACCTCACCTGCTCGCTTCTCGACCGTGCCACGCCGAAATGCCTGTCGCTCATCCAGAAGGAATCCGAAACCGGCCGCGACCTCGGCCAGTTGCTCGGTGAACTCATCGGCTGCCTGCGCGCCCTGCTCGTTGCCAAGCTCGATCCCGAGGCCGATGGTGAAGGCATTCCTGCGGATCTGTGGAAGACGCTCATCGAGGCTGCCGAAACCCATCCCTGCGACCGCCTGCTCGCCGCCATTGATGTCTTTGCCGAGACCGAGAACCGCATGAAGTGGGCCACCAACAAGCGGCTGCACTTCGAACTCGGCGTCATCAAGGCCATCCAGTCACTGAATGAGGTTCGCATCAGCGATGTCATCAAGGTCCTGACCAAGGGCGCGGACCACTTGCCGCAAACCACTGTTTCTCCCGCTCCCGCGCCCGCCAAACCCAAGGCTGAACCCAAAACAAAGCCGGAAACGGCGCCCGAGCCGGAACCCAAGGCAGAAGTCCAGCCCGAGCCAAAACCGGCGCCCGAGCCGGAGCCCAAGGCAGAAGTCCAGCCCGAGCCAAAACCGGAACCCGAGGCAGAGCCAACACCTGAGCCCGAAGCCAAGCCAGCTGCCAAAGCCGCCAGCAAAG
>JAWVYP010000309.1:0-2623 GCA_033722655.1 Akkermansiaceae bacterium
CTGGTCGCCACCGACGGTCGCCGCCTGGCCATGGTCGATGCCGACCTCGAGTTTCCCGCCTCCCACGAAACCGACGTCATCATCCCCTCCAAGGCCGTGCAGGAACTGCAGCGCCTGTTGAGTGACAGTGGAGACGTCATCGTCAAACTCAGCGACAGCCAGATCTCCTTTGAGATCGGTGACAGCCTGCTGTGCAGCAAGCTCATCGAAGGCAACTACCCGAATTACCGCCAGGTCATCCCCGGCGACAGCAACGAGCGCGTGGTCATTGGCCGCGACGCCCTGCTCGAAACCGTTCGCCGTGTTTCGCTGCTTTCCTCGGACAAGTCCAACTCGGTGAAGCTGGTCTTCAGCGAAAACAAGATCGAGGTCACCGCCAACTCTCCCGATGTCGGTGAGTCGCAGGAGTCGATGGACGTGTCCTACAGCGGCCCGGACATGCAGATCGCCTTCAATCCCGAGTTCCTCCAAGCCCCGCTGCGCGCGCTCGACGCCGATGAGGTCTACCTCGACCTGATTGACGAGATGAGCCCCGGCGTGCTGCGCATCGAAGGCACCTTCCTCTACGTGCTGATGCCGATGCGAGTGACGAACTGACGGCTTCGTCTGTAGGGGCGGTCTATGACCGCCCATCATGAACAAGGTAGGGACATTCGGCTCGAATGTCCCAAGATGCGCCGCGAAGCGGCGATAAGATCGGACGACCGGGCCGGTCGTCCCTACCATTTTTCGACGGTCATAGACCGCCGCTACAGGAGAGATCAGCCAATCTTCTCCGCACCGAAGTACGGCACCAGCGCCTCTGGAATGCGAATGGAACCATCCGGCTGCTGGCATTGCTCAAGCAGCGCCACATAGAGACGCGGCAGCGCCGTGCCGGAACCGTTGAGCGTGTGCGGGAAACGGTTTTTGCCTTCGCTATCCTTGAAACGCAGCTTCATGCGGCGGGCCTGGTAATCGGTGAAGCAGGAGCAACTTGAAACCTCCAGATACTTGCCTTGCCCCGGAGCCCAGACTTCGATGTCGTAGGTCTTGGCGGAGGAGAAGCCGATGTCGCCGGTGCACAGCTCGATGGTGCGGTAGTGCAGGCCGAGCTTCTGGAGAACGCCCTCGGCGTGGCCGGTGAGCTCCTCAAGCACCTCGAAACCCTTGTCGGGATGCACCACTTGCACCAACTCCACCTTGTCGAACTGATGCATGCGGATGATGCCCTTGTTGTCGCGACCGGCAGAACCGGCTTCGCGGCGAAAGCAGGGCGTGAAGGCGACCATCTTCTTCGGGAGTTCATCCTCCGCGAAAATCTGGTCGCGGCAAAGGTTGGTGACGGGCACCTCGGCGGTCGGCGCACAGAACAGGCGGTTGACGCCGTCTTCGTCGGTATCAGTGCCATACATGTCCTCTTCGAACTTCGGCAATTGACCCGTGCCCTCCATGCACTCGCGCAGCACGAGATGCGGCACGTTGACCTCCTCGTAGCCATTGGCGGTTTGCTCATCGAGGAGGAAGTTGATGAGCGCGCGCTCCAGTTTGGCTCCCTGGCCGCGGTAGACCACGAAACCGGAACCGGCGACGCGGATGCCGTCCTCGAAATTGATCAGGCCATGTTGCTCGGCCAACTCGACGTGGTCCTTGGCGCCCTCGATGGCTGGGGCCTCGCCCCACTCGCGCACCACGGGATTGTCGTCTTCGCTCTCGCCCAGCGGGCAGGCATCGTGGGTGAGGTTGGGAATGTTGAGCAGTAGCTCCTTCTGCCTGAGACCGGCTTCCTCGGACTTGGCGTCTAGGGCTTCGATCTGCTCCTTGATGCCACGGACCCGGGCCTCGACTTCGGTGGTGTCCTCACCCTTGGACTTGAGGGCACCGATCTGCTTGGAGATGGTCTTGCGCTCGCTTTGCAGCTGTTGCTTCTCGGTCTCGGCCTTGCGACGGGTTTCGTCACAGGCCACGACCTCTTCGACCAGCTTCCAGTGGTCACCGCCCCGGGCCTTGAGGCCTTCGATCACGCCTTCGGCGTCTTCGCGTATGAGTTTGATGTCAAGCATGTGAAAAATCCCTGTTCAGTGGTTTGGTGTGGCCACCTGATTTCCTAATTTCGAATTTCCAATTTCCGCCGCGTCAGCGGCTTCAATGCCCACTCAGGTAGCGCTCGGCTTCAAGGGCCGCCATGCACCCCTGCCCACCTGCCGTGATCGCCTGGCGATAGTAGTGGTCGGCGACGTCACCGGCGGCAAACAGACCCTCGGTCTTGGTCGCCGTGCGGCCGGGCTTCTGCAGGATGTAGCCGTTCTCATCCATGTCGACGAGATCACCGAGGAACTTGCTGTTGGGCACATGACCGATGGCCACGAAGACACAGGCGACTTCCAGCTCGGACTCGCTGCCGTCCTGGTTGTTCTTGAGTTTGACGGCTCGCATCTCGCCCTTGTCGTCAGTGAGATATTCGATCACTTCGGTATTCCAGATGGGCTCGATCTTGTCGTGGGAAAGGGCACGGTCGGCCATGATCTGGGAGGCGCGCAGTTCGTCGCGGCGGTGGATGAGGTAGACCTTGCTGGCAAAGCGGGTGAGGAAGTCAGCTTCCTCACAGGCGCTGTCGCCGCCACCGATCACACAGACCGGCACA
>JAWVYP010000310.1:0-2576 GCA_033722655.1 Akkermansiaceae bacterium
CCTTCTTGCAGGCGAAATCGACCGCGCCACCTGCGAGCAGCAAATTGCCACCGCCACCCGCCAATACGCCAAGCGTCAGGAGACCTGGTTCCGTCGTGAGAAGTGGCTGCAGGCCTTTAAAGCCCTGTAGCGGCGGTCTATGACCGTCGACTCTTTTCCAAGGGCGGTCAAAGACCGCCGCTACAAGCCCATATCCCTTGCGACTGGGGGCTTCCGCGCCTAAAAGTCCCGCGTTTTCCGCCCCATACGCTCCATGAAACGTCTCCTCATCCTGCTCCCCCTCCTGACGCTCCTGTTGACCCCCCTTGCCCTCGCTGCTGGCGGCGGCGATGAAGGCTACCAACCGCACTATCCGGACCTGAGCAACGGCAAAACTCAATACGCTCCTTTCCCCATTCCGGCCGAGTATGCCAAGGAGGTGGATGGCGGCATTCTCGACATCCTCAAGGCCCGCATTGCCGAGGACCCCTTCAACCTGGCGGCAACCATCATCTTCATCTGCGCGATTCTCCACACCTTTGTGGCCGGCAAGTTCATGAAGATCAGCCACCGCCTTGAGCACGAGCACGAGGAGAAAATCAAGCAGCGAGGGGTCAAAGACGACCTCCACCCGGACGGGGTGCCCGAGGTCTCCTTCAAGGCCACCCTCTTCCACTTCCTCGGCGAAATTGAGGCGGTCTTCGGTCTTTGGGTCATCGCCCTTGCAGGTGCCGCCACCTGGTTCCACGGCTGGGATGACTTCAAATACTACGTCGCCAAGGACCGCAACTTCACCGAGCCCTTGTTTGTGGTCATCATCATGGCCATTGCATCCAGCCGCCCGGTGCTGCGCTTTGCGGAAACCGTGATGTCGGGCGCGGCCAAGCTCGGCAAGGGCTCACCAACCGCCTGGTGGCTGAGCGTTCTCATCATCGCCCCCATTCTCGGCTCCTTCATCACCGAGCCCGCGGCCATGACCATCGCCGCCCTGCTCCTGGCCAAGAAGTTCTATCGCTACAACCCACCCGCCACACTCGCCTACGGCACCTTGGGCCTGCTCTTCGTCAACATCTCGGTCGGCGGCACCCTGACTCACTTCGCTGCGCCCCCGGTTCTAATGGTGGCCGGCACCTGGAATTGGGACACCCTCTTCATGTTGGAACACTTCGGTTGGAAGTCCGTGGTAGGCATCCTGATCGCGACCTCCGCCTACTTCCTCTACTTCCGCAAGGCCCTCTTCAAACTCTCCGATCAAGCCAATGGTGCCGAGGACGGCGTGGTCAACAGAAACAGCTGGCTCGAGCGCGAGCACCCCATCCCCGCCTGGGTGACTGTGGTTCACCTCTTCTTCCTCGCCTGGACCGTCTACAACGCCCACTACCCGGCCATGTTCATTGGTGGCTTCCTCTTCTTCATGGCCTTCGCCACGGCCACCCAGCACCACCAGAATCCGCTGGCATTGCGTGGCCCCATTCTCGTCGGCTTCTTCCTCGCCGGCCTGATCATCCACGGCGGCTGCCAGGCTTGGTGGATCTCCCCCATCATCACCTCTCTCGACGCCAAGCTGCTGATGTTCGGCTCGACTGTCCTGACCGCCTTCAACGACAACGCGGCCATTACCTACTTGGCCGCTCAGGTGCCGAGCATCTCGGAAGCTGCCAAACACGCCGTCGTTGGGGGTGCGGTGGTCGGCGGTGGTTTGACCGTCATTGCCAACGCTCCCAACCCGGCCGGCCAGAGCATCCTCAACAAGTTCTTCAAGGACGGCATCTCACCCCTTGGCCTCTTCCTTGGCGCACTGATCCCAACCATCGTGCTCTACCTCTGCCTCAGCTTCCTGCCCAACGTGGATCCCAAATACGATCCCGCCAAGCTCGATGCGGAAACCAAGGCCAAGGTGGAAGCCGCTGCTGAAAGCCATCACGCTCACTGATCATGTTCACCGGTCTCGTCGAAGCCATTGGCCGCGTCCTCTCGCTGGAGAAAAAAGGCGAGCAGGCTCAGCTGACCTTGGAAATGAGCTTCGCTGGCGACCTCAAGCCCGGTGATTCGGTGGCCATCAATGGCTGCTGCCTGACCGTCACCACCATTGACGAATCCATCGTCCACTTCGATCTGCTCACCCAGACTCTGGAGGTCACCTCACTCGGCGACCTGATCGAGGGCGATTTCGTCAACCTCGAGCGCGCCATGGCCGTCGGCGACCGCTTCGGTGGCCACTTCGTCCAAGGCCACATTGACGCCACTTGCGAAGTGCTCGATCTCGCCAAACAGGGCCAGGATCACATCATCACCGTGTCCCTGCCCGCCTCCATCAAGCACCTCGTGGTCGACAAGGGATCCATCGCCCTCGAAGGCATTTCCCTGACCATCGCCGAGCTTGAAGACAGCCGCATGACCTTCTGGATCACCCCCCACACCTGGGAGCACACCAATCTGGTTTACGCCAAGATCGGCAAGCGGATGAATATCGAGGCCGACATGCTGGCAAAGCATGTGGCGAAGTTGGTGGGTAAAGGATGAGAGCTTGAAAGGTAGTTTGTAGCAACTCTCAGCTGCGGGCTTTTTCTTTACCACGGAGGGACGGAGGAGGTGGA
>JAWVYP010000311.1:0-2564 GCA_033722655.1 Akkermansiaceae bacterium
GACGCCGGCGCTTGTTGTCTCTGGCCAGCACCAGATTAATGTCCCGCAGGGAGAGTGACTGGGATTCACTCCCGCTCAGAGGGCCGAAGCACTTCTCGATGGCCTGCTCCGAGTTGGCGGGGTCGTGGCGGGTTTCGACCAGCGACCAGTGGTTCGGGCCATGGGACTCGATCAGCAGCCAGTCCTCTCTGAGACCGGTCGGTTCACCCGGCTTTTCGGTATGGATGGACCAGCGGCGGAAGCGCTTCTGCAATTCATCCAACGGTTCGCTGAGCACGGCGTGGCCGTGTTCGATGATGGTGACTTCATCACACAGGCGCTCGACTTCGTGGATGTCGTGGGAGGAAAGCAGCAAGGTCCACTCGCCACCGTCCATGAGTTCGAGGACGCCATCGATGAACTCTTCGCGAACCAATGGATCGAGGCCCGAGAAGGGCTCGTCGAGCAACAGCAGCTCGGGGCGATAGGCCAGCGAGCTGACCAAGGCGGATTTCATCTGCATGCCGCGTGACATCTGGCCAAGCCGGCGATGAAGCGGCAGCTCGAAGTTGTCGACCAACTCGCGGCAGAAGGCATCGTCCCAGGTCGGGTATTGGGGCTTGAGATAATCGATCAGCCTCTGAAGGGTCCAGCGCAGCGGCAGGTTCTGGTTTTCCGAGACGTAGCCGATGCGTTGGAAGAATCTGCTGTCATAGTTGCCCAGCGGCTTGCCCAGCACCGTGCCGGTGCCGGCGTTGGCGCGGTAGAGGTCGGTCAGGATGCGCAGCGTGGTGGTCTTGCCGGCTCCATTTTCTCCGAGCAAGGCCATCGCAGTGCCCGGCTTCACCCGCAGGTGCATGTCGCGCAGCGCGGCAAACTTGCCGAAGTTCATGTGGATGCCCGAGATGTCGATGGCGTGTTGGTTCATGGTTTTAGCGTGTTTCCTTGTCCAGGGAGTTCCAGGCGTCCTCGATCGCCTGTTTGAGATCGTTTTCGCTGAAGCCGAGTCGGCGGGCTTCGATGACGAGTTGCTCGAGAGGTTGGTGAATCAGTTCGAGTCGCTGGCCCTCGGTGCGCTCCTTGGCGGGGGCCACGCGGGTGCCGCGACCGGGCAGGACTTCCAAAGTGCCTTCGGCGACCAGGGCCTGAACCACCTTGTGGGCGGTATTGGGATTGATGCGTGCCGCCTTGCCCAGTGCGCGAACCGATGGAAAGGAGTCACCCTCCACCAACACCCCTTTGGCCACTGCCCGATGCACAGCCTGGATGACCTGCTCGTAGGCAGGGCTGCCAGGCTGGATTTCGATGGGAAACGGTAGGGTGCTCATGGAAGGCGAAAATGGTCTGAATGAAAAATCAGTTGTTTGTGATGACGGCCACTGCGGTCATGAAATGAGGAGTGCTGCAAGTGCTCAATCTGTTGATGGTCTTGTCGGCCTCTCCGGCCATGAACGCGGTGGTGTGCGCTGAATGTATTAACTGTCCTAGTTCAACTAGGACAGTTAGGCAACAGAAAATTGCTGAAAATTTTCTACCAATTGAACATCAGTGGATTACACCGACTCGACCTGTGCCACAGCCATGGCGGCAATGCCTTCCTTGCGACCGACGAAGCCCATTTTCTCGTTGGTGGTGGCCTTGATGCCCACCCACCTGGGCAGCAGTCCCAGCGAATTGGCGATGTGGCCCTGCATGGCTTCGCGGTGGGGAAGGATCTTGGGAGCCTCGGCAATCACCGTGGAGTCGACATTGACGATGCGACAGCCCTCTTCGCGAGCGAGTTGGCGGCATTTCTCGAGAATTTTGAGCGAGCTGATGCCTTCGCATTCCGGGTCGCCGGGTGGAAAGTAGTGGCCGATGTCGGGCAAGCCCATCGCGCCGAGCAGGGCGTCGGCGATGGCATGGCAGAGCACATCGGCGTCGGAGTGTCCGTCCAGTCCGTGGCTGTGTTCGATGGTCACCCCGCCCAGAATGAGGGGGCGTCCTTCTGCAAAGCGATGCGCGTCGTAGCCAATTCCAGTCATAATATTTCCTCAATCGGGATCTTACCATTGCTGGCAACAATCGACCAGACATCTGTTTTGCCTTCCACCGGGGTCAACTCGACCTTGCCACCTGCGGTTTCCACCAGCAGTTGACCGGCGGCGATGTCCCACAGCGAAATCCGGGATTCGACGTAGGAATCCAGACGACCGCAGGCGATGTAGGCCATGCCCAGCGCGGCCGAGCCCATCATGCGCATCTTGCGGGCGCGCAGGGAGCCGCGCTTGAATCGTTCAAGCCCCGTGCTCAGTGCTTCCTCGTCCTTGCCGCAGCCGACGAAGAGCACGGCTTCCTCAAGCTTGGTGCGGGGGCTGGACTGGATGGGCTTGCCGTTGAGTTTCGCCGGGTCGCCTTTCTCCACCGTCCAGGTTTCGCGCATCATCGGGTCGTGGATCACGCCCAGCACGATTTCGTCATCAACACGCAGTGCGATGGACACGCAGAAGTGGGGAATGTTGTAGTAGAAGTTCACCGTGCCGTCGATGGGATCGACGATCCACTGGCGTTTTGAATCCTGATTGCCGGCAAGGCCTTCCTCGCCA
>JAWVYP010000312.1:0-2560 GCA_033722655.1 Akkermansiaceae bacterium
CGATACCCGCGACGAAGAGAAGGGTTTTGCGTAGGTGGATCATGATCTTTCAACCAGGTATTTAACTTGTAGGTGGTGAGCGTTCCGGTCGTCATTTTTGGAGCTTTGTTCAGCGGGCCTTGAGGCTGAAGTCGTCAAAGACCTTGTTGTTCATCAGGAAGGTGCGGCAGCGCAGGGTCTCGTCGGTGAAATTCAGAACCATGAAGTGGTGGCCGGAGCCGCGCTTGCCGCCTTCGAGATACCAGCGACCGCCCGGCTTTTTCTGGCCAACGCCGAGGCCTCCCTCGCCGATGTAGACGACGCCGGTGGGATCCTTCTGACCGTCGCGAATGGGCACCGTGCGCTTGATGCAGTGGCCGTCGGATTCGCAGGCCAGGTCGACATTGTACTTCTCGAAGAGAGGCACGAAGATGGGAGCCTGTTTGGCCGGCCCCTTGACGGCCGGAAACATCGGGCGGTGGTATTGAACCAAAAGCCAACGGGTCTCGGGGCGGAGTTGCGAGAGTTGTTTTTCAAGCCAGTCGGCCTGGGCACTGCCGGAGTGATTGGTGTTGAGGGTCACCATGGCAACATCCTTGCCGATCCGGGTGGTGAAGGCGGCACTTCCCTTGCCCTCCTTGTCGGCATGCTTGGACTCGAGCCCGAAGACCCGTTCGTAGAGGGTGCCCGCCCGATCGTGATTGCCCTTGGTGGGGATCAGCGGCAACACGCGCCCATCCGTCGCGGTGGTCAGTTCGTGCTGACTGAGCCACAGGCGCCAATTGTTCCAGCCGGAAGTGTCGATGAAATCCCCTCCGTGGGCGAAGGCGATGATGTTCTTGTCGTTGCGGGCGTAGGCGGCGATGAGCAGGTTCATGCGGCAGCGATTGGTGTGGCCGCTGCGTGAGTCGCCCCCGTGGATGATGGAAAAGCCGGTCCCGCTGGTCGGGGCGGTACGGAAGTAAAGGGTCTTGGAGCGCACGCCATCGCTTTCCATGACGAAGTAGTAATGGGTGTCCGGCTCCAGCCCGGTGATCTTGGTGTGATGGAAATAGGCGTTTTTGCCCGCCGGCCTCCGGGCCTTGGGTGGGCTTTCCTGAACGAGATTCAGATGCTTGGGATCCTTGCCGTAGAGCACGCGATGCTTGCTGCCCTCCTCGGCGGTGGTCCAGGAGATGGTGGCTTCGGTGCTCGCGTCTCCGTACCACATGACGCGCCACTGGGCCGGGGTGGTTCCCTCCAGCGGCGTCATGAACTGGATAAGGTCTTCGACCTCGACCTTGGGGATGTCCTCGATGGCGATGTCGGGCATCTTGGGAGGTTCGGCCGAGGCGATGCCGCAGGAGGTCATGCAAACGAAGGTCAGGATGTAGGATTTGAAGCGGGTCATGGGCACTCGTTGGGGGTTAAACAATGGGTGCGTCAGGGGTGAGCACGCTCAATTGGGTGACGTTCACGAAAGGCTAAACGCTCAGGTGACTGAGCAGAACTTTTTTCCGACTGTTTTCCTCGCGATATCAGTGCGGACATGCCGATGGCGAGGACGAGCCATGGGCAGATGCCATTGGCAAGACGGATGGCGAATTCGGGCCAGGCGAGCCAACTGATCGTCAGCGGGCGAGAGAAGGCAGTGAGTAGACCCCAGAAGGTCATCCAGCGCAGCACCGCCGGGCTGTGAACCAGCAGGACGCTTAGCGCCAGCAGCATGTCCATGGTTCCAATGCAGTAGAGCAGGAGGTGAATGACTTGCGTCGAGAAATCGACCCCAATGATCATGCCGAAGCTATAGATCAGATCCTGAAACGCCGGGTGATGCTGCAGCGCTTCAAAACCATGGGTACCGAAGGTAAGAGCACAGGCGATGCGCAACAGCCAATTGGCGGTGGATCGAGAACCGGTGGCGGAGGGTCGCCAGAGCAGCAAGGCAAGAGCGACGGGCAGGATGAAGCGGGTGGCGTGGGCGGGAATGCTCAGCGCGGCGTGGGCCTTGCCGCCGTTGAGGGTGGCAGCGACCCCATTGAGAAGTACCCACAGCGCTGGGATCAGGTAGAGCCAGGCCGTTGCCGGGCGCCAGCGGGCAAGGAAGGGAACAAAGGCGGCGAGCACCAGACAGAGGGTCGCGAAGACTTTGTCGGCGAGGTGGATGAGTTCAAGGGTCTGGGTTGGATCGTGGGTGTCGATGTGCACCGCCTCATCGCGCTGCTCGCCGTAGAGAGCGGCGACCATGGCGGCTTCGATGGCAGCGTCATCGACGGCATCCACCAGCTCGCGATGCTCCAGATTCTTCATCAGCGCGCTGCCCTCGTTGAAAAAGACCGGCCACGCATAGCCCAGGGTGACGATGAAGATCACAACTGAAATGAAAGCCAGCAGGCCCTGACTGAGTTGCGGGTTCCAGACCACCTTCAGAAGTTGGAGCGGTTTGGATGAACTGGAATGGAGAGTGTGTGTTCTCATGGAATGTTGCGGTTCTTTGCTTTGACGAGCTTTCTCTGAAAACAGCTGACACGTGCCCGTCAAAACTCACCAGACCCATGAGGGCAGCGCCTGTTTGACTCCCATCGGAACGCCATTCGTCCGA
>JAWVYP010000313.1:0-2554 GCA_033722655.1 Akkermansiaceae bacterium
AGTCCAAGCTGGAAGCCGGCCTCGAGCAATACCGCAAGGACTACGCCGCCTACTACGAGGCCTGCAAGCACGACAACAGCCCCGCCATGCGCGACCCCAACCCCACCGTGGTGCTCATTCCCGGCATCGGCATGATCGCCTGGGGCAAGAACAAGTCCGAGTCCCGCGTCACCGCCGAGTTCTACAACTGCGCGGTCGAAGTGATGCGCGGTGCGGAAGCCATCGACAAGTACGTCTCCCTGCCCCAACAGGAGGCCTTCGACATCGAATACTGGCTGCTTGAGGAAGCGAAGCTTCAGCGCATGCCCGCCGAGAAGGAACTCGCCCGTCAGGTGACCGTGGTCATCGGTGCCGGTTCCGGCATCGGCAAGGAGACCGCGCACCGCATCGTCAAGGAAGGCACCCACGTGGTCTGCGTGGACCTCAAGGAGGATGCCGCCAAGGAGACCGCCCAGGAGATCATCGACGAATACGGCGAGGGCATCGGGGTCGCCGGCAGCGGCATCTCCGGCTGCGGTCCCGCCATCGGCCTGGCTGCCAACATCACCGATCGCGCCAGCATCCGCGCGATGCTCGATCAGGTCGCACTCGCCTATGGCGGCTTCGACAACATCTGCGTCACCGCCGGCATCTTCGTGCCCAGCGACACCACCGGTCACATCCCGGATGACAAGTGGGCGCTGACCTTCGGCATCAACGTCACCGGCTCCTACTTTGTCGCCGACGAAGCTTCCAAGACCTGGAAGGAACAAGGCCTGCGCGGCAACCTGGTCCTCACCACCAGCGCCAATGCCGTGGTCGCCAAGAAAGGCAGCGTCGCCTACGACACCTCCAAGGCCGCCGCCAACCACCTGGTGCGCGAGCTCGCCATCGAGCTTTCACCGCTGGTGCGCGTCAACGGCGTGGCCCCCGCCACCGTGGTCAAGGGTTCCGCCATGTTCCCGCGTGAGCGCGTCATCGGCTCGCTGGCCAAATACGACATCGCCTACTCCGACGATGAGGACACCGAGTCCTTGGTCAGCAAGTTGGCCCAGTTCTACGCCGACCGCACCCTGACCAAGGCCCCGATCACTCCCGCCGACCAGGCGGAAGCCTACTTCCTGCTCGTGTCACAACGCCTGAGCAAGACCACTGGTCAGGTTGTCACCGTCGACGGCGGCCTCCACGAGGCATTCCTTCGTTGAGTGCGCTGCGCGGAAGATATTCAGATATTGGATATTAAGATATTCGGGCCGGGGCACCGCGAGGTGCTCCGGCTTTTTTTTGGAGTGGCGGCTTGAAGCCGCCATTGAGGCCTCGGGAGGCATTCTGCCTCCCGCATGAGTTGTGCTTGCGTGGTGTTGGATGCTGGAAAGCATCCAAAGGTCTCTCCGCCTCAGGCGGACTGCCATTAGGCAGCCACTCCTAAGGATCGCCCGCCTTCGCGTGCTTGCCTCACAATCCAAACCCGCTAGCCTGCTAGAACTCCAAAAGCTTCCCATATGAAAAACCCCATCATTCCCGCGGCCTTTGCCCTGCTCTTTGCTTCGCTTCTTTACGCCCAAGATGCGCCTAAAGCATTTCAAAAGGATTTGGAACGCGAGGTAAGTCCATTTGAGCCCGAACCTAGAGGACCCGACGACCCTTACGATCACTTCGACCCATACTCAACTGCCCCCAAAGCAGTCCGTATACAGGTAGAATTCATCGAACTAAGCCACCTGAAATTGTCGGAACTTTTAATGGATTACAAACCACGAAAAACTGACTCCACTGACCTGCGAAAGATGGTGCAAAAACTCCTGAAGTCAGATGAAGCCAAGCTAATTGACACCCTGATTACGGTTGCCCGAAGCGGGGAAAAGGCCACTACAGAGTCCATTGAAGAATATATTTATCCCACAGAATACGATCCACCCATCACCCCGGTGGACTCCGATAACAAGCCTCTTCCACTACCAGTCAACCCCTGCCTACCAACCGCATTTGAAACTAGAAATGTGGGCAGCACCTTGGAAGTCGAGCCAACCATTGGCGAGAATGACAAGATGGTAAATTTGCGCTTCATCCCTGAGGTAGTGCAACACACTGGGAACGTCCTTTGGCAGGAATTCAAAGACAATCAAGGCAACGTCTATAAAACACAAATGCCCAATTTTTATACCATTCGTCTGAACACAGCGATCACCACCTACACTGGACAGTATTATATGGCCGGGACCTTGAGCCCCAGAGACGAAGAGGGCAAACATGACTCAACACGAAAGATCATGATTTTTGTGAAATGCGACATACTCGCCACAGTTCCATGAAACGAGTCGCCATCATTCTTCTCTGCCTGGCAGGTCCAATTCGAGCAGATATCACTGCCGTGCCGGATCCGCGCTCCAAATTCGATTTGGACCTGACCGTTGTTTGGTCACCCCTATTCAAAGCGACTTGGGATGCCAACAATCGCTATCATGGCGGCAAACCAGAGCAACCGACCCCGGACAACGAGTTGATGAAGAGACTCGATGAGTCTGCCTTGAATCCTGACTCCGTCTTTCCGAAAGGGTGCTGGAAAACCTGGGCG
>JAWVYP010000314.1:0-2551 GCA_033722655.1 Akkermansiaceae bacterium
CAGCGATAGATACGGTCGGTCCTAGACTGATTTCATTCCATTCGATCCACGAGGCATGCGGCCTCCCCCGAGGCCGATTAACCCGGAAATTTCATGAAACCTCGGTCTGCGGCTTGTCCATCCCGATGTTGCCTGCGTTCTCCTTGAAAACCCAGTTGGACAGAGTGCCAACTCAGCCCTGACTGCGTTTTCAGCGTCGGCCTTGGCAACATCGAGAATTCCTGCGCCTCGCCCACGAGAATCATGAAAGATCCGGGTTAAATGACTTTCCAACTCACTCTGTTGCTTGAACCGTCGGTCGTTGCCCCTAAATTCGCGCAATCTGCGGATGAGGAGATGAGGCCATTCGTTCACACCTGCTCCCTTACCGTTGAGAAACCAGGAACCAGGAACAGGCGCGAAGCGCCTACATCCCCAACATCAACCTCGCCGGGTTCTCCAGACTTTCCTTGATCCGAATGAGGAAGGTCACCGCTTCCTTGCCGTCCACCAAGCGATGGTCGTAACTGAGCGCGAGATACATCATCGGGCGGATCTGAACCTCACCATCCACGGCGACCGGACGCTGTTGGATGGTATGCATGCCGAGGATGCCGCTCTGGGGCGGGTTGAGGATGGGAGTGCTGAGCAGCGAGCCGTAGGTGCCGCCGTTGGAAATGCTGAACACCCCGCCCTTGAGGTCGTCGATGGTGATCTGGCCTTCGCGCGCCTTGTTGGCGTAGGCGATGATGTCATTTTCGATCTCGGCGAAGGATTTCTGGTCGCAGTCGCGGATGACGGGCACGAATAGGCCCTTGTCGGTGCCAATGGCGACCCCGATGTCGTAATAATGATTCTCGATGACCTCGTTGCCCTCGATGCGGCCGTTGATCGAAGGCACATCCTTGAGGGCCTGGACCACGGCCTTCACGAAGAAGGACATGAAGCCCAGCTTGACGTCATACTTCTTGATGAACTCTTCCTGCACCTGCTTGCGCATCTTCATCACCGCCGACATGTCGACCTCGTTGAAGGTAGTGAGGATGGCCGCAGTCTGCTGGGCATTGACCAATTGGGTCGCAATTTTGCGGCGCAGCATGGACATCTTGCGACGGGTGGTCTTGCCGTCCTTGACGGGCTCGCCGCCCCCCATGCTGCCCTTGGCGGGCGGCAGGGAGAAATCGGGCTTGGCCGGGGCGGACGAGTTCTTTGCAGGTGCCTGGGCGGAAGCTTCGGTAGGCTTGAACTCGTCCTTTGACTCCTGCTTGGTGGCTTTCTCTTTGGTTTCCGCCTTGGACTCTTGCTTGAGTGCCGGCTTGGACATTGCCTCGCCAGAACTGGCAGACGACGCAGTCTGGGCATTTTCAGGCTGCGGCGAAGCCGAGGGGGCTGAGGCGTCAGCCGCAGAATTTTCGACTCTCGCTATCACAGTGCCAATCGGCACTTCTTCACCCTCCGCGACCACGATCTTGAGCGTGCCATCGGCCGGGCTTTCCAAGTCGTTGGACACCTTGTCGGTCTCGAGCGTCACCACCGTATCGCCCTCGCGGACGCTCTCGCCATCGCGCTTGTGCCAGACAGCCACACTGGCCGAACTGATGGATTCACCGGCGGCAGGCACCTTGATCTCCACGGCTTCGCCGGAGCCGGACGATTCCGCAGGTGCCGATTGAGGTTCCGGCGCTGATTCCTCTTCTGAGGGTTCCTCGCTGGGCGTCTCTGGCTGAGCTTCAGGTTCCGGCTCAGGCTTGGACTCGGGTTCAGGCCCGGATTCAGAATTCTGGCTAGCCGACGAAGCCGGGGCGGCAGACGAAGTCGGAGCAGCGGCGTCAGCCGCCTCGTCAATCCGCGCGATTACGGTGCCAATCTCCACCTCGTTGTCCTCATCCACGAGAATCTCGATCGTTCCGTCGGCCTCGGCCTCCAGCTCGTTGGAAACCTTGTCGGTCTCGAGCGTCACCAGCACCTGGCCGGCTTGGACCTGGGCGCCATTGGAAACGTGCCACATGCCGACATTGGCACTGGTGACGGATTCGCCTGCGGCGGGAACGGTGACGTCGATGGACATGGTATTGGGGAAGCGGGAAAAAGTTTAGACGGAAAAGGCGTGGGCGAGCAGCTCTTTCTGCTCGCGGTAGTGCATGGCCTTGGATCCAGCGGCAGGGCTGGAGGCAGCATCGCGGCCCGCATAGCGGACTTTGCCGTGGACGGTGCGGTCGAGGCGCGGCCAAATGTAGGACCAGGCGCCCATGTTGAGCGGCTCCTCCTGGCACCAGACGAAGTTGGTGACCTTGGTGAAGGGCGCGATCATGGCCTCGACCATCTGGCGGTGGAAGGGGTAGAGCTGCTCGATGCGGATGATGGCCGTGTTGTCGATGCCATGCTCCTCGCGGTGGGCGACCAAGTCGTAGTAGACCTTGCCGGTGCAGAAGATGATGCGCTCGACCTGCTCGGGATCCTCGAAGTGATGCGGATCGGGCAGCGCCTCCTGAAAGCAGGTGCCCTCGAGGAAGTCCTCGACCGGCGAAACCGCCTTGGAATGACCCAATAGGCTCTTGGGGCTCATCAGCAC
>JAWVYP010000315.1:0-2546 GCA_033722655.1 Akkermansiaceae bacterium
CAGGTCCTTGTCGATGCGGCGGTTGGGGTAGGTGGCGCTGGTTTCATCGGTGATGAGAAAGAGGGCCCGGTCGCCGAGCAGACGCTTGAGCTCGCCCGCCAGGATGATGTCGCTCTCCGTGTCGTTGGAGAAGATCAGGCGGTTGCCCTCGGACTCTCCCTTGTCGTGCAGGTCGCGCAGGATGGAGAGGAAGGGAGTCACTCCGGCCCCACCGGCAATGAACACGCCGGGGCCTTGATAGGTAATGGCGCCCCAGGGCTCGCCGATTTCAATTTCGTCGCCGACCTCGAGCTCGGCCAGGCGGTCAGTGACCCCATCGCGCTCCGGATAGATCTTGATGGTGAATTCCAGCTTCGGATCCTTGGGCAGCGAAGAGAGGGTGAACGGACGCTTTTCATTGCGCCAGCCATCCTTGCAGATGGCGACTTCGGTCGCCTGTCCCGGCGTGAAATCGTAGTCATCGGGCTTGGTGGTCACGAAACGCCCGACATCGCGGGTCAGGGCTTCGACTTCCTGAATGGTGACTTTGTGTGTGGTGGCCATAATATCACGCCTAGCATGGCTCAGGGTCCTGTAAAGGGGTGGACTTGGGAATGACCCGCATTCACCCGCAATGACCGCCCCGCGGGCGCCCTCGGGACTTGTCGCGGCGGCTGGTTGATGATTCCTTGCTGTGCGCTGCCGCAGCCACATCATCCCCCATGCACCTTCGCCTCTCGGACCAGGAACTCGCAACACTGATCGAAATGGTCAGCCTGGCCGCCGACGTTGCAACCTGGAACCGCAAGGAAGGCTCCCAGCCCAAGGCGGCCGCCTTCGAGGAGCTGGAAGCCAAGCTGCTCGCCAAGGCCGCCCACTCCGGTCTCGGCGAGCTGCTCGAATTCAGCGAGGAAGAGCAGCGCTATCGCCTGCGCCAGGACCTGCCCCAGCCCTTTTTCTACCAGGAATGCTACGACGAGTTCCGCAACGAGAGTTTCTGGGACGAGCTCGCCATCCGCCTCGCCGACCGCGATCTCGCCCGCGCCATCGGCCTCAAACAGTGGGAGGCCCTCAGTGAGGAGCAGCGCCGCGAGCGCACCAAGGACATTGAGAAGCGCTACTGGGACGAATTCACCAAGCGCGGTGTGGAGCGAATCATCATGCTGCACCCGCCCGAAGAGGGCTGATCCGCCTCCCCCCTTCCCCATTTCGATCCATTTCCCATGACCTACTTTCTCGAACTCACCACCAGCTGGGTCAGGCCGCACCTGCATCTCATCTCCCTGGCCTACATGGCGACCCTGCTCGTCCTTTACGGCACCAACATCATCCGCTTCATGCGCAAGATGATGCGCCCTTGGCACCTCTTTTTCCGCGTGCTCGCCCTGATGGTGGTCTGCGCCTTCGGTTTCGGCTGGGCCACCGAACAGCTGACCCTGCTCCTGCGCAACTACCTCTTCGCCCACACCGGCATCTGGACCGGGGTCGTCGTCTTCCTCAGCTTTGTCGCCCTCGCCATCCTCGCTGACCGGAAGAATCACGTGTGAGGCGCCTTCATCGCAATCGACGAGAATGGCAATCACACACTTCGGAGCTGGCACTCCAATAGGACAGGTGAGGTTGCTGCACTCGCCGATGAGTATGGAAAAATTTCGGGTAGGCATTTCCAGCTTTATAGTGATGCATTGGACGAGGCCCATGAGACCCACTACGCCAAGGAGGCTGCCAAAATGAGCAAAGAGAATTCCGATTAGCCAACAACTAGGAACTAAGAACCAAGAACGAGGAACGGGTGGCGGAGCCACCCCTCATTTTTCTCGGATTTGTGCGCAACTTCCGTGGAATTTGGGGGTTTCATTTGGAGACCTGGAGACCGTCCCTGCCGCTCTTCTGACAACCCATCCCAGAACCATGCCGACTCTTACCGTCACCGAACCCTCCGAGACCTCGCAGCGCTACGAAATCAGCCCCAACCGCGAAACCGTGCTGATGGGGCGCTCGTCCAAGAGCGATGTGCGCATTTCCTGCCCCTCGGTTTCGGGCACCCACGCCAAGATCCGCAAGCTGGGGGACGGCTACGTGCTGCGCGACCTCGGCTCGACCAACGGCATCAAGCTCGACGGCAAGAGGGTTTCCGAGATCCAACTCAAGAGGGGCCAGCGCATTCAGCTCGGCGATGTGAAACTCGTGTTCGAGCCGGATTTCGCCGAAGATGACCGCTCGGACACGCAAAAAATCGACAGGGAGCCGCTTCCCGAGATCGAAACCAAATCGGGTTCCAAGCCCGCTTCCCGCCCCGGGGCCAAATCCGGGCCTGAAGCCGAAGCTGAAGCCCAGGACAACCCCGTGACCACCGGCCTCGCCCTGCTCGGCGGCGGACTCATCGTCATCGGCCTGCTCGCCCTCATCGGCGTGGAGGCCATCAAGGCCATTCCCGATCGCGGATCCTTCGCCCTCTTCAGCGGCGGCATCCTCATCGGCTCCGGCCTGCTTTGCTTCGTCGGCATCCTCTTCGCCAACGGCACCATCCGCGTGCCCAGGCTGGTGCTTCAATACAATGAAGACGA
>JAWVYP010000316.1:0-2541 GCA_033722655.1 Akkermansiaceae bacterium
CTTGCGCAGGCAGGCCAGATAATCGTCGGCGGCCTGTTCATTGGGCGTTACCTTGTTCTTGCCGATGTTGAAACCGACGATGCCCTGGCGGCGATGGAAGCGATTGGCAGCAAGCACGTTGAGCACTCCCGCATCGATCCCGGAGTTGTTGAAGCCCATGCGGTTGATGATGGCCTGATGGTCGGTCAGGCGGAACAGGCGGGGCTGGGGATTGCCCGATTGGGCCTTGGGCGTGATGGTGCCGACTTCGATGTGGCCAAAGCCCAGGCGCCCCAGGGCATCGATGGTGTTGCCCTCCTTGTCGAGACCGGCTGCCAGCCCCACGCGGTTGGGAAAGCGCAGTCCCATGACTTCGACGGCCTGGCCTTCGATGCCGGAGGGAGAGAACAAGCCCAGCAGGCGGCTGCGCTCGGCCAACCTCAGGGCCTTCATGCTGAGCTCATGGGCGCTCTCCGGCTCCAATCGAAACAGGCATTTGCGTGCAAGGGGGTAAAGAGCGTCAATCACGCCGGGAAATTGGGCCATCAGACCCGGCTTGTCGATGTCGGCTCAGTGAAAAGTCGCCAGGATTGCCCCCGCAGCGGCCTTCAGACCTCAAATTTCATGCAGATTGCGGCCTCCACTCATCAATCCGTAGTCTCACCGCCGGGCCACCACGCCACGCCCCACCCTTCGGATTTCACAAGTCACTGACATTCAGAGCACTACCGAAAAATCCCGATTTGACTTGCACGACACAGGCTTAAAGATTACAAAGTCCATAACTTGAACGTGTCCAGAAAAGACCATGAATCGTATTTACAATGAATGCTCCATTGGGGCATCATGAGGTGATTCTCTGGAATAAACTGTTCGACCCATACCTCTCAACAACAACCAAGCACTACCATGGCCTACGACACAGACAGCAGCCTCAAAATCTACCTTCGGGAAATTTCGAAGACTCCCCTGCTGACCCCAGAGGAGGAAGTTGAGCTCGCCGAGCGCATCCACCAGGGTGACGAGCAAGCGCGTGCCCACATGATCAAAGCCAACCTCCGGTTGGTCGTGAAGATCGCTCAGGATTATTCCAACTATGGCATGCCGGTCAATGACCTCATCTCCGAGGGCAACATCGGTCTCATGAAGGCGGTTGAGCGCTTTGACCCCGAAAAGGGCGGCAAGTTGTCCACCTACGCCGCCTGGTGGATCAAGCAGTCCATCAAGCGCGCCCTCGCCAACCAGTCCAAGACCATCCGTCTTCCCGTGCACATGGTTGACAAGATCGCCAAGATGCGCCGCATTGCCGCGATGATGACCGAGAGCCTCGGCCGCGAACCCACCGACGAGGAGCTGTCCGAGGAGACCGGCATCCCCCGTCACAAGCTGGCCATGTTGCGTCAGGCATCCCACCGTCCCACTTCGCTCGATGCTCCCATCAACGATGGTGAGTCCACCGAATACAGCGAAGTCATCCAGGACGAGCGTGCCGCCAACCCCCTGGACATGCTTGCCGACAAGAACCTTCACAACCAGCTCGACGGACTGCTCGATGTCCTCGATGAGCGCGAGCGCAAGATCATTGATGAGCGCTTCGGCCTCGATGGCCGCAAGGCCATGACCCTCGAGGAAGTCGGCCGCGAGTTCGGCGTCACCCGCGAGCGCATCCGCCAGCTGCAGAATGCCGCCCTCGGCAAGATGAAGCGCGCGCTGCGCAAGAAGGAAAAGCCCCTACCCGCCCCGGTCAACCACCCCGGCACGGCCTGAGCTTCAAACAACATTCATTCACAAAGCACGGCAGGACTACCTGCCGTGCTTTTTTGTGCATCGCCTTGGAGTGCAGATCCTTCAGATCCTCGAAATTTCTCCCATGATCCGCTTGCATGTCCTGCTCTCTGACCCTGCCCATTCCGCCTCTTCTCCGGAGCGGACCAACGCGCAGATAGCTCAGTTGGTAGAGCAGTTGGCTTTTAGCCAATGGGTCCTGGGTTTGAACGCCCGTAGGATCGGCGAGCATCGCGAGTCGATAAATCTTCAATCCGGCCTCGGCGGAGGCCGCATTCTGCGTGGATGCCCCCGGAGAGGCATCAACGACCGAAGGGCCGACGAGTGAAACGAGTTGGCAAATCCTTACTTCCATGGCCGGCGGGCCATGCACACCTCGTGGACTGAGCGGAGCGAAGTCAGTCCCAGTCGTTTGTGCGCTCCAAGTTTCCAATATCAGTAAAGTTTTCCTGAAAATCGGCTTGCGCGGCGCGTCCCCCACCCCTACTTAACCCGCCCCGTCCGAGGGGACCAACGCGCAGATAGCTCAGTTGGTAGAGCAGTTGGCTTTTAACCAATTGGTCCTGGGTTCGAGTCCCAGTCCACGTACTTCCTCCACTCCCGCCGTCCATTCCACGGCCTTTCCACCTTTTTTGCCGCCTCGAACCCGGCAAGTCACGGACTGGGACGAGAACTTCAGTTTGAAAGCCCGTAGGGTCGCTCGTAGCGACAAGCCAGCTCATCCAGGATGCGGAGGAGCATCCTGCAAACTGCTTGGACGGAGCGGAGCGAAGTCAA
>JAWVYP010000317.1:0-2420 GCA_033722655.1 Akkermansiaceae bacterium
CAAGGCTGCGGCCGCCGTCTTGAGATGCGGGAAATGCCGCGCCTTGCCGCGCTCGAGTGCGACGAGACCCTCGGCCACGACCTGCTCCTTCTCCACGTAGAACCACTCGCGGCCGGGAATCTCCTTTTGACCGGCACCACGCCGAGCCACCGCACCAAAACCGGTGTGCACCGGCCCGGGGCAAAGCGCGAGCACGGGAATGCCATGCTCCTTGAGCTCAATGCGCAGGGCCTCGGAAAAACTGGTGACGTAGGCCTTGGTCGCCGCATAGACCGCGAAGTCGGGAATGGGCATCAGACTGGCCAGCGAGCTGACATTGATTATGGCTCCCCTGCCCTTTTCGACCATGCCACCCGCAATCACATAGGACAGATGAGTGAGCGCCTCGACGTTGACCTTGATCTGAGCCTCAAGCTTGGGCCAATCCGCCGTGATGAACTCGCCGTAGTCACCAAGGCCGGCATTGTTGATGAGCAAGTCAGGAGAGATGCGTTGCTTGACGAGGCGATGCAGCAGCGCGTCGCGCTCATCGGCGTCGGCCAGATCCGCGACCTCGATCACGACATCCACATCGGGGTAATCTTCGCCAATGCGCTCGGCGATGGTTTCCATCATCACCTCGCGCCGGGCCACCATAACGAGTTGTCGAGCCCGGGGTGCCAGCTGCATGGCAAATTCCTCTCCCAGCCCGGAAGAGGCCCCGGTGATCAGGACACTGTCGTAAGTCATGGCTCCTTCTACACCAAGGATGTTCATTCCGCCACCGGGGATTGCTGCATTGCTCCTTGACCCACCCTCCCGTAGCCACGAAGACTAACAATATGTTCGCCGACAAATTCTCCGCCGCCGGTATGCTCATCATCGGCTTCGTCGTCATGGGCTTCGTCTCCGTGATCCTCAACTTCAAGCACGCCCGCGTGGTCGACGCCATGGGCGACACCGCCAAAATCCAGGCCGAGATCGGTGAGCTGACGATCGAGCTCAGAGAGCTCCAGGAAGAGGAGAAGCCGGATGAGAAAAAGATCAAGAAACTGCAGGAAAGGGTCGAGGAACTGCGCGAAGAGGATTTGCCCAAACAGCGCCAGGACGCCACCAATGCCATGGCCGCGCTGCCCAACGGCGCCATCTTCTGGAGCTTCCTCAGCCAGATCGGCGCGGGCATCTTCGGCCTGGGCCTGCTGGCCATCTTCATGCGGGAGGAAGAACACCCCGCCGTGCGCTCCACCGCCCTGATTGTCATCGGCGGCCTGATCTTCGCCCTGCTCATCGCCCGCACCGCCTACCTCCTGATGGGCGGCGTCAGTGGTGCCGGAGCAGGTTTCTGATGGCGTGGCTGGTCTCAGTCACCCACCCATCACCACAAGCAATCAGAAGCTTAGGGTTTCCAAGCCTCAGCCGCGGCATCCCGCTCATCGAGCAGCGTGCGCATGCGCACAAGCGTTTCGGCGTGCGCCTCTTCCCCGGCCACGTTGACGTTTTCATCCGGATCCTCTTTCAGGTCGTAGAGCATTTCGGAGTTGCCCTCTCCCAGGCGGGTGTAGCTGAAGCCCTCCGTGATGACCGCGTTGTAGGCGTAATAGCGGCAGTACGCGGCATCTCGGAAACTGGCAGATGGGTCTCCAAGCAGTGAAGTGAAGCTCTTGCCCTGAACCGTGGCCGGAGTCTCCACTCCCGCCATCTCGCAGAGCGTCGGAAAGAGGTCGCTGGTTTCGACAATGGCATGGCTGACGCCGGCCTCGACTCCCGGCCCCCTGATGATGAGCGGCACGCGGGTGGCGAGGTGCATGGTGTTGTGCTTGCCCCAGAAGGTGTGTTCACCGAGGTGGAAGCCGTGATCTCCCCAGATCACCACGATGGTGTTGTCCGCGAGGCCGAGTGCCTCGAGCTCGGCGAGCACCTTGCCGACCTGCTTGTCGACATAGCTGACGCAGGCCAGATAACCGTGGCGCATCATGCGGTGGAAATCCTCGCTCCCGTCCTCGTATTCCCCAAGGTCATACTGCTTGCGGTATTCATTGCTTCCCTTGAGCCCCTTGGGGGCATGTTTCGGACGATAGCGATTGTCCGCGATCTTGATCTGGTCACGCTCGTAGAGATCCCAGTATCGCTTTGGGGCGTAGAAGGGCAGATGCGGTTTGTCGAAACCGCAGGCGAGAAAGAAGGGCTTGCCCCCCTCTTTCAGGCGCTTGAGGTCGGCGATGGTCTTGCGGGCGGTGTCGCCGTCGCTGTATTTATCATCCGCCACGTCGGCATCCTCGTAGATCAAACCAATGGTGCCCTTGCCCTTTTTGATCATGGTCTCGGGTTTGAGTCCGCGAAGCGGGTGGATGTCCGATTTCCACGCCGGCTCACTCCAGCTGCGGTCTTGGGTATCCTTCCTGTGGTGGAAGATTTTCCCATTCGTGATCGTGGTGTAACCC
>JAWVYP010000318.1:0-2390 GCA_033722655.1 Akkermansiaceae bacterium
ATCGCCTACCTCGGCCCCGAAGGCACCTGGACCCACCAGGCGGCGATCAAGAAGTTCGGCCATTCAGTCAATTACTCGGCCCAGCCCAATTTCTCCGATGTCTTCGATCAGGTGGCCCGCCGTGCTGCCGATTACGGGGTGGTGCCCATCGAGAACTCCACCGAGGGAGCGGTCTCCCACACCCTGGACCTCTTCGTCGATTCGCCCCTGCACATCTGCTCGCAGATCCTGCTGCGCATCGAACACAGCCTGATGGCTGCCGTGGCGCGTGAGGAGATCAAGGTCATCTACTCGCATCCCCAGGTCTTCGGCCAATGCCGCAACTGGCTGCACAAGAATTTTCCCGATGCCGATCTGGTGGAGGTCTCCTCGACCACCAAGGCCGCCGAAATCGCCCGCGACAAGGCAGGGGAGGGTGCTGCCGCATTGGGCGGCCCCCTGGCCGCCGAACTGTATGAACTGGACGTGCTCGAGGAGCGCATCCAGGACCGCAGCACCAACACCACCCGCTTCCTGGTGATCGGCGAGAAGACCTGCCCGCCCACCGGCAAGGACCGAACCTCACTCCTGTTTGCCATCCACGACCGCCCCGGCTCGTTGGTCAGTGCCCTGCAGGCCTTCGACCACTGCGAAATCAACCTCTCCAAGATCGAATCCCGTCCCTCCAAGCGCAAGGACTGGGAATACATCTTCTACGTCGATCTCGCGGGTCACTGCGAAGACGGGAAGGTCGCCCAGGCCCTCGAGGAACTCAACCAGCACTGCTCGATGGTGAAGCTGTTGGGCTCCTACCCCGATACCGCCGAATAATCACGATCTCCGAAGCAAGTTTTCAAAAATAGTGGAAAGAACACTGGAACAGCCCAAAACAACCTGTTTACTACCCGCGAAGATGAAGAAAAAAGTGGAACTGAACATTGATGACCAGAAGCTCGAACTCGACACCATTGTCGGCTCGGAGGGCGAGGTCGGTATCGACATCACCAAACTTCGCGCCAAGACCGGCGCCATCACCCTCGATCCGGGTTACGGCAACACCGGCTCCTGCGTCAGCGACATCACCTTCATCAATGGCGAGGAGGGCATCCTGCGCTACCGCGGCTACGACATCGCCGAGTTGGCCAAGAAGAGCAGCTTCGTCGAGACCGCCCACCTCCTGATCTACGGCGAGCTGCCGACCAAAGACGAGCTTTCCGCATTTTCCTCCAAGCTGACCGACTACCAGCTCATCCACGAGGACATGCTCCACCACTTTGAGGGCTTCCCCAGCACGGCTCACCCCATGGCCATCCTTTCGGCCATGATCAATGCGGCCTCCTCCTACTACCCGACCCTGCTCGAGCAGCGCAAGGAGCGCTTCGATTTCCATGCCGCCCGCCTCATTTCCCAGGTCCGCACCATCGCCGCCTTTTCCTACCGCAAGGCACAGGGTCTACCCATCATCTATCCCAAGTCTGATCTCAAGTATTCCGAGAACTTCCTGCACATGATGTTCTCCATGCCCGGCGAGGACATCGACATCAAGCCGGAGGTGGCCCGCGCCCTCGACCTGATGTTTCTGCTGCACGCCGACCACGAGCAGAACTGCTCCACCTCCACCGTGCGCATGGTCGCCTCCAGCCAGGCCAACCTCTTTGCTTCCGCCTCCGCCGGTGTCTGTGCGCTGTGGGGACCGCTCCACGGTGGCGCCAACCAAGCCGTGCTCGAAATGCTCGAACAGATCCACGCCGAGGATGACGACGGCTCCAAGTTCCTCGAGGCCGTGAAGGACAAGTCCAGCAAGCGCCGCCTGATGGGCTTCGGTCACCGCGTCTACAAGAACTTCGATCCGCGTGCCCTCATCATCAAGGAACAGTGCGACAAGGTGCTCGACCAGCTCAACGTTTCCGACCCGCTGCTCGACATCGCCAAGAAGCTCGAGGAAATCGCGCTCGCCGACGACTACTTCGTCTCGCGCAACCTCTACCCAAACGTCGATTTCTACAGCGGCATCATCATGCGTGCCATTGGCATTCCGGTCGAGATGTTCACTGTGATGTTCGCCATCGGCCGCATGCCCGGATGGATCGCCAACTTCAAGGAAGTCATCGAGGCTCCCAAGGGCCGCATCTCGCGCCCGCGCCAAATCTACACCGGTCCGAACCTGCGGGAATACTCGCCGATCGGGGAGCGTTCCTAGTTCTTGGTTTTCAAAAGCCCGTTCGCTCACGCGTTCGGGTTTTTTGCTGTTGCGGCGGACTATGACCATCGTTGGGTTTGCCTGGCGGTTATAGGCGGCCGCTACAATATGCCCCAGCGGGGCATCGGAATTTAGCCGGTGGTGAAACCACCGGTTTTTTCGTGTCTGAATATCAGCGCCCTGAAGGGGCGCCGGAAAACGTCATGGGCTC
>JAWVYP010000319.1:0-2385 GCA_033722655.1 Akkermansiaceae bacterium
CCGGGAGCCTTCGTCGAACTGATCCCCGCCATGGAGACGGTGCTGCTGGGCAACCCGACCAAAACCATCAACATCAAGGACCCGAGAACCGGATTGGTCACTTCAACGCCCCTGCGTGAAATTCATCCCATCATGGTGGCCGCTGCGAAGAAACCGACCGTGCTGCCAAGCATCAAGGATGACGTTGCGAGACTCTTCGACGCCGAGCTCAAGGAGATCAAGGGCAGTGGCGCGCAAATCAAACACTGCATCAACTGCCTCAAGGACCCCGATCGAAAGAACCACTTCCGCAAGCTGGTCGCCATGGAGCGCCTGGCGGAATTGCTTGGGCCGGATGTCATCGAGTTGTTGCTGCCCTACCTCAATCACGATTACTTCCGCCTTCGCGACCACAGCCGCCAACTGGCCGCCAATGCCATCAAGCTGGGAGGATCCGCCATGCTGGCCTCAGCCTTTGACCCGGAAAACGAGCCGTCCGAGGCCACCGGCATCCTCGCCGCCTTCGCTCTCAGTGGAGACAAAAAGGGCGCGGTTTTGGCCGAAGAGGCCTTGAAGCACGAACCGGTCGAACTGCGCTATCAGGCATTGCACACGCTCGCCGAAATACTCGGCGGCAAGGCCATCGACCCCATCCTCAACCATCTGCAATCCGCGGATCATCCCCTCGATCAGGCAGGCTGTGAAGAGGCTTTGACCCTCATCGCCGAGAACTCCAAGCAGACTGAGGTGGTTCGCGACACCCTGATCAAACTGCTGCCCAAGCTCGACATCTCCGACAAGGGCAGCGCCTACATGGTGCTCGCCAGGATCAGTGACGAGAAATGCCTCGATGTGCTCGAAAAGGCCGGCAGCACCGACAGCAAAAGCGAGTTCAACCTGCTCGCAGAAGCCGTTTCCTACTCGCCTTCGCGCCGCGCCGATCAAATCCTGCTGAAGTTTGCCAAGACCGACAAAGCCAGCGCCGAGGTCGTTGGCAATTACGCCTCACGCCGCCTGATCATCGGACCCAATGGCATCGGTGACATCACCGACAAGCAACGCATGGACTTTGCCGAACCCATGATCAAGCTGAGCATGAACAAACAGCTCATCGATTATCTCTCGACCATCTATGACGCCCGTGCCCTGCGCTCACTCAACTACTGCCTGGAGAACGGGGTGATCGGAGCCGTGGAAAGCTTGGTCAGCAATGCCGAGCGCGCGCCCAAATACAGCCCCGACGACGCCAAGGTCGCCGCCGAGGCCCTGCGCAATGTGATCGAATACATCGAGGTCACCTACCTGCGTGGCGGACCCGCCGGCAAGCACCACGCCGTCTACCCCAGATGGAAACTCATGCAGGCCCGCGCCGGCAAAGCCCTGCTCAAGGTGGACAAACCCGAGGCCGCTCCCATCCCGACCTTCGATCCCTTGGAGTTTGAGTGAGGCTGATCCGCTTCTCACGGTTCAAGGCCTGAGATGGGATCTTGCCATTGAAACAAAAGGAGATGGCTTGCCATCCGAAGCCTTGGCGAAGGATGGAGCCGGCAGTCGGATTCGAACCAACGACCTGATGTTTACAAAACACCTGCTCTACCAACTGAGCTATACCGGCGTCTCAACGCGTGAGGTTTGGAGTATTGTGATCTTCGACAGACTGAAAAGCCGAAAATCGTCAATTCACAGCCCTCAAAGCCGCACCCGGGGCTTGGAATGCCTGAAGTCCTCCTCCATCGCCCGCTGCAGGCGGTCGAGGTATTCCTCGCGCGGGATTTCGTAGCCGCCGAACTGGCGCAGATGGGGCGTCATCCACTGGGTGTCGAGCAGTTCGCAGTCGAGACTTCGCAGACGCTCCACCAGGGCCACCAAAGCCACCTTGGAGGCGTCGGTCTTTTTGGAAAACATGCTTTCCCCGAAGAAGGCCCCACCGAGCGAAACCCCGTAGAGACCGCCGACCAGACCGTCCTCATCCCAGCACTCCACCGAATGGGCATAGCCCATGCGATGCAGAAAGCGGTAGCTGTCGAGGATGACCTTGTCGATCCAGGTGCTCTCACGATCGGCACATGCCTTGACCACTTCATGGAAGGCGGTGTCCCAGCGGATTTCGAAGGGACGCCTTTTGATTGTCTTGCGCAGGCTTTTGGGGACATGAAAACGCTCATCGAGCGGAATGATGCCGCGACGCTCCGGCGAGAACCAAAGGATCTTGCCATCCTCCGCCATCGGAAAGATGCCGCGCGAATAAGCATCGAGCAGGGTTTGGACGGGAATCACCCGGTCATAGTCTGGAGGGTTGCCTGACATCAGCCGGAAATTTCTGCAAAAGCGTTGTGATCGTGAATACTCTCATGGTTTACCGCCTTCACGGTAAAGGAGTCAACCCGTGAGTCGGCGCGCAGCAGG
>JAWVYP010000320.1:0-2379 GCA_033722655.1 Akkermansiaceae bacterium
GGCCTTCTTTTGCAGTTTGGCGGCCTTGATGATGCCGGGCAGGCCCTTGCCCACGCCATGGAGGTAGGCTTCCTTCTCGTCGCCCTTTTCCCTGCGCTTGATGGCGTCCCATTGCTCCAGCACGGCATCGGTGTCACTGGCGTCGCTGGTGGCGAACACGTGGGGGTGGCGGCGCACCAGCTTGTCGCTGATGCCGCGCGCGACGTCATTGAGGTCGAAACGTTTGGATTCCTCGGCGAGTTCGGCGTGGAAGACGACCTGCAGCAGAAGATCGCCGAGTTCCTCCTGCAGGTGCTCGTGATCGCCGCGTTGGATGGTGTCGACGGTTTCATAGGCCTCCTCGATCAGGTTGCTGACCAGCGATTCGTGAGTCTGCTCGGCGTCCCAGGGGCAGCCGCCGGGAGCCCGCAGGCGGTGCATGATGGACCTTAGCCGTTCCAATTGCAGGGAGTCCTCTGAGCAGTTGATCATCTGTTCGTCAGGCATGCATTTTGGGCTGGTCGGTCCGTTATCGGTCATAGGTCAACAGTCATTGGTGGTTTTTCTTGGAAAGCATGAAGCACGAAGCACCTATTTCTCTTCAGCCGCTTTCTTGAGTGTGGCCTTTTCCTCATCCGTCAGGCTTTGAAAGCCCTGTTTGGAAATTTTGTCGAGGATGGCGTCGACCTCGCTGTCCTCGGTGACCTTGAGCTCGCTGCGCGGGCTCAGTTTGGATTCGTAGCGCCTGCGCATGGTGGGTGGCTGGATGCCCACTTTCGGGCCGCGGCCGAACCAGGGAACGAAGCGCATCAGCAGGAAGCTCGCGATGGCGCCACCCAGGTGTCCGGCTTGACCGCCCGCGTTGCCGAGGTTGAAGAGGATGACGATCACGGCAATGCCGAGGATGATCACGCAGAGCTGGCGCATCGTCAGAATGACCGGCGGAAAAATCATCTGCACCTTGAGGCTGGGAGCGAGGATCGCCACACCGACGATGCAGCCGTAGATGCCAGCGGACGCACCGACGAGCGGCATCTCAAACATTCCGATTGTAGGGATGCTGACGTGGGTCGGGGTGATGCCGAGAGAGCCCAGCAGGGTGTAGAACAATGCGCCGCCCGCGCCGCAGATCAGATAGAAAGCGATGAATTTTGATGAACCGAAGTGGCGTTCCATCCAGGGACCGAAGATGAACAGCCCGACGGAGTTCAGCAGGATGTGAAGAACGTCCGCATGCAGGAACTGAAAGGTGAGGAGCTGCCACAGTTTGAAATCCCCGATGGCGCTGCTGATGCGGAAGGCTCCCTGCTTCCAGAGATGGGGAAATCCGTCGGTGCCCAGCCCGATGACCAGTTGGTCGAGGATGAAGATGGCGATGTTGGCGATCAGCAGCGCCTTGACCACGGGGGTCAGTCGCGCCGGGGAATTGCCCCGTCCTTCGGGTTCTCCATAATAATCGCGATCGGCCAATGCCATGGAGCATTTCTACGAAATGCCCGTCAGCGGTCAACAGTCATCAGTCAGCAGGATTTTCCATCGTCAAAACTGATGGCTGATGATCGCTGACTGTTGACGACAGGCTTCAAGCCCCTCCGTTGACACCAAGGCACTCGCGACCCATCATCCCGCCCACTTCGTCGGAAATTCCTCCCGCCTGCCCCTCATGATTTTCAAAAGCCTGTGCCGCGACGCCGAGATCGGCGCCAACTCCTATCTCCTGCAGGGCGAGCGTTCGCGGGTGGTGCTGGACGCCGGCATGCACCCCAAGGCGGAGGGCAGGGACGCGATCCCGCACTTCGAGTGGATGGAGGACGGCACGGTGGACGGGGTGGTGATCACCCATTCCCATCTCGATCACATCGGCACGCTGCCCGTGCTGATGGAGAATCAGAACCGGGCGCGCATCTACTGCTCGGAACCGACCGCGGAAATGATGTGCGCGATGCTGCACAACTCGGTCAATGTGATGAGCTCCAAGCGCAGCGAACTCGGCATTGTCGAATACCCGCTTTTTGATCACGACGACATCGACCAGCTCAAGGACTGGATGGTCACGCCCCGACTGGAAAAGCGATTCGAACTGGATCCCGATGGCGAGATGCAGGGCACCTTCTACGATGCCGGCCACATCCTGGGCTCGGTGGGAGTGGTGATCGAGAGTGGCGGCAAGAAGGTGATGTACACCGGAGACGTGAACTTCGAGCCGACAACCCTGCAATGCGGAGCAAGCTTTCCCGAGGAGCCGGTGGACGCCCTCATCGTGGAGACCACCCGCGGGGATTCACCGCGCGACCCGGATTACGAGCGGCGCGCCGAGGAGAACCACTTCGCCGAATGCATCCAGCGCGTGCTGCAACGCAAGGGCTCGGTGCTGATTCCTGTATTTGCCATGGGCAAGAC
>JAWVYP010000321.1:0-2339 GCA_033722655.1 Akkermansiaceae bacterium
GAGGCCGGCCTCCTTGCGGAAGTTGTAGCGGTTGTGCTTGGGGTCGACCTCCAGTCCCGGCTCGGGATGGACTTCGATGGCCCCGTCGAGCCCCTCGGGTGGCTCGTTGCTGAAGACGTGGAAGCGCACCGGCAGGGAGGTGTTGCGCACCACCATGGAGCGCAACTTGTTGATGTCCTCCGCCTGGTAGGCGGTCCCCCAATGGATGCAGATGACATGGATGGGGTCGGCTTCGCTCATGGTGGATGGGTGGGGGGGTGGGGCGGGAAAGCTTGTCGGAGGGCTGTTGGAGGGCGGTCGGCTCGGTTTTTTAGCTGCGGGGCTCTTGGTGAAGCTCCTCATACACACTCAAGGTGGCGGCGGTCATGGCTTCCCGGGTGAAGGGGGCCTGAACCGGCTTGGGCGTGACCGGAGCATTGAGCAATTCGAGAGTGGTGTCCAACAGCTTTGAGGTGTTGCCGACCGGCACGCGTCCCTGTGGGAACAAGGCGGCAAGTTGTTCCGCGACGCCACCGTGGTCGTAGCCAACGACGGGCTTGCCGATGGCAGCGGCTTCCAGCGAAACCCGGCCAAAGGCCTCGGGATCGCGCGAGAGCGAGAGCGCGAGGTCGCAGCTGGCCATGATTTCACTGACATCGCTGCGGTGGCCGAGGAAGGTGATGTCGTCCTCCACGCCGAGCTTGGCTGCAAGCTCCTGCAGCTCGGTCAGGAAGGCGCGCTTCTTGGGGTGGGTATTGCCACAGATCAGACCGTGGACGGCTTCGCCCTTGGCTTTGAGGGCCGCGATGAGCTCGATGAAATCCTGTTGGCCCTTCCAACGGGTGATGCGCCCGGGCAAGAGCAGGGTCTTTTTGCCCTCCAGCTGGGGGTGCTCCTGGCGCCATTGCTGCTGCCACTCCGCAGACGGCTCGTAATTGCGGGGGAAATCCTCCGGCGAAACGCCGCGGTGAATCACCCGGATCTTGGCGTCCTCGGCCTGCGGGTAGTGCCTCAGGATGTAGTCGCGAATGCTGTTGGAAACGGCGATGACGCGCTCGCCCTTGGTCATGACCGCGGAATAGAAATTGGTGGAGTAAAAGCCGTGGACGGTGCTCACCAGGCGGGGGCGGGTTGCGGGATCCATCTTGCGCCAAGCCAGCCAAGTGACCCAGCCGGGGACCCGCGAGCGGATGTGGATGATGTCGGGCTTTTCCTGCTCCAGAAGGCGGCGTAGCGGGCGGACTTGGCCCAAAGTGGCCAGGCTTTTGCGGTGCACCGGCATGGTGATGTGGCGGGAGCCTGCGGCCTCCAAAGCCTCGACCAGGCGGCCACCGTTGGAAATCACTAGCGACTCATGCCCGGCCTCCACGAGAGCCGCCGCCACCTCCAGCGTGCCGCGCTCGACGCCGCCGGTGTGGAGCTCCGGGAGGATCTGGATGACTTTCATGGACAGGAGGCAATGAGCCTGCCGGTCTGGAGGCGACTTGGCCAGCCCTTAGGGGGCGCTTTGTGGGGGCTTTTCAAGCCGCCCGGGAGGGGCAGCCAATGTGAGCGATTCCGATTGATTTTTGCGGAGGATGGCGGCACAAGGCAGCACGATGGCCAAGGCAGCGAACGAAAACCGAGTGGTGGTGAAAGTCTTTCTCTACGGCATCCAGCCGCAGATCTGGAGGCGCTTTTCCATCGACCTGAATGCCACCTTCCTCGAACTCAACGACGCCATTCAGGCGGCAATGGGCTGGGACAACAAGCACCCGCACGAGTTTCGCCATGGCAAGGGCAAGCGCTTGGTGGATGTGATCGGTCCGCGCGGCTTGGAAGATCAGACGCCCGGCGAGTTTCAGGATGAGACCCAGATCACCATCGCCGAATTCATTGGCCGTCGCCGCCCGCCCATCCGCATCCTCTATCGCTACGACTTCGCCGACGAGTGGGTGCACGAGCTGGTGTTTGAGAAGAAGGAGAGCTCGGATGTCACCGGTCCGCAGATGATTGAAGGCGAGCGCAACTGCCCGGAGGAGGACTCCGGTGGCACCTTCCAATACATGCAGGCCCAGGCCGGCGACACCCAATGGATGACGCCCGGTTATGATCCCGAAGCCTTCGACATCAAGGCGGTGGACTTTGCGGCGAAGAAGACCAGGTCCTGATCCCGAATTTCTGGTGATGGCGATGGGAGATGATGAATGAGCAGCGCAAGGCGCTGCCCAAAACGCGGATAAACATCCGTGTTTTGGGCAGGAACGCAGCGATCTCGTTCAGCAGCCCCACTCTTACTATTAATGCCTCTCTTTACCCAAGGGGCGCAAATAGTAGTAGCAGAGCCCATAGAAGTGAGAAATCCAGTGGCTGACGCCATA
>JAWVYP010000322.1:0-2307 GCA_033722655.1 Akkermansiaceae bacterium
CCACCGGCTGCACCATCAGCAGCTCCCTGGCCTATGCGCTGCTCGCCTACCTTGCCGGGCATTACTTCATGGCCGTCGAGTACCTGCGCATCCCCTTCAACCCGCTCATCGGCGAGTTGGCCGTCTACATGATGGCCCTGGCGGGTGCGGCCTTCGGCTTCCTCTGGTTCAACTGCCATCCGGCCAAGGTCTTCATGGGCGACACCGGCTCGCTTGCCATTGGCGGCGGCCTGGCAACCGCGGCCATCTGCACCAAACAGGAACTGCTGCTGGTGATCATCGGCGGCATCTTCGTCATGGAGGCGGCTTCGGTCATCCTGCAGGTCGGCAGCTTCAAGCTGCGCAAGAAGCGCATCTTCAAGATGTCGCCCATCCACCATCACTTCGAACTGCTCGGCTGGCACGAAAGCCAGGTCATCATCCGCTTCTGGATCCTCTCCATCATGTTCGCCCTCTTCGGTCTCGCGCTGCTGAAGATCGCCTAGCCCACCCGCCTCCCAAGATTGCCTAGCCCACCCGCCTCCCAAGATTGCCTAGCCCACCCGCCTCCCAAGATCGCCTAGCCCACCCGCCTCCCAAGATCGCCTAGCCCACCCGCCTCCCAAGATCGCCTGGCCCACCCGCCTCCCAGGATCGTCTAAGCCACTCGCCTCACTCCCGTCATTCTCATGAAACTCAAGGACAAGCACATCGCCATTCTCGGTGCCGGCCGCAGTGGTCGGGCCGCGGCGAAGCTTGCCCTGCGCGAGGGCGCCAAGGTCTCGGTTTGGGATCAAGCGGGTCCCGAGGCCTTCAGTGATTTGCCCGAGGCAGTGGAGTGTCACCCCAATGCCACCGAGGAGGTGGGAGCGGATCTGTTCGCACACAGCCTCGTCGTTAGCCCTGGCATCGACACCTATGGCAGTTATGTGAAGGCCTTTTCCCGGCAAGTCGGCGAGGTCATTGGCGAGGTCGAGCTCGCCTCGCGTTTCTACTCCGGCCGGATTGTCGGCATCACCGGCACCAACGGCAAGACGACCACCACCGAGCTGGTGGCTTGCATGCTGGCTCACGCCGGTAAGGGCGGAACGGCCTGCGGCAACTATGGCCTGCCTTTCTCGGAAGTCGTGCTCTCGGATGAGAAGCCCGAGGCTGTGGCCTTGGAGTTGAGTTCCTTCCAGCTGGAGACCATCGCCGACCTTCGCCCCAACGTGGCGGTGTGGCTCAATTTTGCGCCCGACCACATGGACCGCTATCCCTCGGTGGATGACTACCGCCGGGCCAAGTTGCGCATCTTCAAGAACGTGACTGCCGAGGATGTGATTGTCGTGCGCTCGGGGCAACCCATTCCCGACTCGCCTGCGCGCATGGTGACCTTTTCCACCGAGGACGCGGACGCCGACTGGTATTCGGATGGCGAGGAGATCCGTCTCAATGGCGAGCCTGTCCTGCACATGACCCGGGACACGGGTCTGCGCGGCCTGCACAATGCCGAAAATCTGATGGCCGCCCTCGCCTCCTGCTGCGCGCTCGAGCTGCCCGTGGCCGTGCTCTGCCAGGCCCTGCGCGACTACAAGCCGCCCCTCCATCGCTGTGAACTCATCCGCACCCTCGATGGCGTCGAGTATCTCAACGATTCCAAGGCCACCAACCTGCACGCCATGATCAGCGCCCTGCGCTCCCAGATCCGCCCGGTGGTGCTGATTTGCGGTGGCAAGGACAAGGGTCTCGATTACCGCGAAATGCTGCCGCTGCTGAGCCAGAACACCCTCCTGGTGGTCACCTTCGGCGAGATTGCTGGCAGCCTGGCGCGGACCATTGGCAAGGCCGCTCCCTGCGAGCAGGTCGTGACGCTCGATGAAGCCGTGGCCAAGGCCCGCGAGCTCGCGCCGCGTGGCAGCGTGGTGCTGCTCTCTCCCGGCACTTCCTCCTTTGATCAATTTTCCGGCTACGAGGAGCGCGGCGATCACTTCCGCAAGCTCGTGCAACAACTCAACTGAACTTTGAAACCCTCCGCAACCTGACCCGAACCCGCAATCCAATCCCATGAAACTCCAGACCCTGCCCACCAAACGACGCCCCGTTTCCAAGGGGGTGCTGCGCAAACTCAGTGCCGTGACCACCGGACGCCGCCGCAAGCAACGCGCCGCCACCACGGCCGGTGCCCGCGACTTCGATGACGGCGAAGGCAGTGCACGCATTGGTCGTGCATTGTTCGTGATCCTGCTCATCCACATCCTTGCGGTGGCGATGATCTTCGTGCATCACCGCTTCCTCAGCGAGCGACCGGCGGAGCCGAATGCGGCTGAAGTGCAAACCCAACAAGCG
>JAWVYP010000323.1:0-2301 GCA_033722655.1 Akkermansiaceae bacterium
GACCTTGAGTCCGTGGCTCTCGAGGATGTGGTGGATGAGTTCGCGCTTGTCGACCACCCCGGCATAGGTGGCTTCAAAAAAGTCGCGCATGCCGAATTCGTCGAGTTGCTTTTCGAAGGCGCCGGGGTCCATGGAGGTCAGCACGAAACTGCGGATGCCCTGCCTGCGGCACCACTCCAGCTTGTTGTGGGAGTGGGGGAGCACGGTGACCTTGCTGATGGCGCCGTCGAAGGCGGGGCGAAACAGCGCTTCGAGCTCTTCAAGGGGAACGTCCGGCAGGAGTTCGTGGTAAAATTCGCTGTAGGGCAGGCGGAAGGCCCGGCGGAAGCCCTCGCGATCCAGTGGATCCACGCCGTAATGCTCAAGCACCGCGTTGGTGGCCTCGATCACCGGACCGAGGTCGTCCACCAGGGTGCCGGACCAGTCGAAGATGAGGTTTTTGAACATGGAGAGACCAAATGGGTTTTATTCCCGGGTTGAAGTGCCCCCCTGCGCCGAAGGCTTCGGAGGACAGGTGGATTGATTAGCCTAAAGTAAAGTGGATTGATTGGATCTGATCCTTGCCGATCTTGGCGCGGACGCGTTCGAGCAGCATGGGCTTCATCTGCTCGAGATGGAAACGCATCGCTGGTTGGGTGACCTTCAATGTCAGGCGGCCGTTGGCCACCGAGACCGGGTCGGTGTGCTCGGCGATGAAGTCGCCGGCGAGTTCGCGCCAGCTTGCGCGGACTTCGTCCTCGTGCAGGCCGTCGGCCATGCCGGCCGACTTGAGAATCGAGGCCATGAACTCGCCGGGCTCGTGGATACCCGCATTGGGATCCTGGGCCTCATCATAGCCGCGCCACTCCTTGAGAATCTGCTCGCGGATGTCTCCGGAGCGTGGCTTGCGTTTCATGGCTTGGATGGCGAACGAGCGCCGGCAGCGGTGCCTCACTCGTTGCCGTCGTCGCCGATGGCTTCGACCGGACAGCCCTCCAAGGCCTCCATGCACTGCTCCTCTTCCTCCTCATTTTCCGGCTGCTTGTAGACGTAGGAATAGCCCTCGTCGTCGGAGCGCTTGAAGTTGTTGGGAGCGGTCTCGCGGCAGAGGTCGCAGTCAATGCATTGGCTGTCGACGTAGAACTTTCCGTCAACGCTTTCTTCATTCTTGTCTTCGCGGTCGGCCATAAGGATCGGGGGTGGGTGTCTGCCCATTGGATGCCGTTGCCTGATCCATCATGCAACCTGAATTTTCACAAATGTGATGTTTTTTGGGGGCTGCGGGGCTGTTGGGGCCATAAACCGGGTGGGTGGGCGAATAGGAAACCGGGAAGGCCTGCGAGATTCGCACTGGCCAAGTTTCGGGGATGGAATTAAAAACTTCCAACGCTCATGACCTCCGATCCTTCCTCATCATCCGAGGGCTCCAAGCCACTGCCCAAGGCCACGGTTCCGGTTGAACTCGCGCCTCCGGCCGAGCCCGCCGGTATTGCCCCACCCAAGGATCAAACCGCCCACCCACCCAAGGATCAAACCGCCCAAGAGCCGGCAGAGTCCGAAACGACCGCCACCGGGGCGGCTCCCGCCAAGGCCACCGAGCCGGCCGAGGAACCAGCGTCACCCACTCCCCAAGCCAAGGGCTTCGGCGCCTGGCTGCGCTCGCTGAGCATGGTGGAGAAATTCTGTTGTGCGGCCATTGTGGTGGGTGTTCTGGTTTTCGCGGCAGCGGTGTTTGTGCCCGCTCTCTATGATTTCCCCGAGCAGCCGGAAATGGCGGAGTCCTCCGATTTTCCGATTGCAGGTGCGCAAGTCACAGTTCGTTCTGCTGAAACCTACTGGCGTGAGCCGGTGCGCGAGGGTGAAAATGCCGAAGAGGTGAGGGCCGATGTCGTTCTGGTGCCCGTATTCGATGCCAAGCTCGAAGGGCAGGGGGAGATACGACTCCTGTTTCGCGATTCAGAGGGCGAGTTGGTCGGCGACCTGCTGACTCTGGAGCTTGCCGGTGGGCAGGACTACACGGCGGTCTGCTCCGATGGTTTCAAATATCGTGGCAATTTCACCGCCTACCAAGCCGGCGAACTCGAGCCCTGGACCGTTGAGTTCCACGAGGTCCCCGAAGGCACCGAGGAAATCAACGCCGAGACCGAGCTCTTCAAAATGAAGATCTCCCCCATTCTGAAAAAATAACATGTCCGAAAAAGAAGTGACCCCCGTAGTGCCTCGCGAAGGCTGGCACGTCATGCATCTGTTCTACCAAGTCGACCACGCCACATGGGGCCTGCTCGACGAGGAGGAAAGCGCCAGGCCAAGACCCGCCTCACC
>JAWVYP010000324.1:0-2265 GCA_033722655.1 Akkermansiaceae bacterium
CCCTGCCGCGCGGAAACTGGCGAGAACAATCTCCAGGAATGCAGCAAAGAACTGCTTTCAATGGAGTAATCAGGGCTCACACCATGGATAGATGATGGATTTTTATCCCTTTCCGGACTGAAACCACTTCAGGATCGGTGGCAGGCTTTCGGCCCAGGCGTGGGCGAGTGCGCAGTTGATCACGCTTTCCTCGTCGTAGGAGTTTGGGAAGCTGCCCTTGAAGGCCTTGCTCTGGATGTAGCGGCGGATGGCGGTGAGTTCGGAGGGCAGGGAAAGCAAGCCAATGATCGCGGAGATGGCCGTTGCGCCCACGAAAGCTGCCAGGGCCAGGATCGGCTTGCCGGTCACCGCGAGGAAGACGCCGATGATTCCGCCAAAGGGTGGCATGATCATGCCGATGGCTCGCTTGCTCTCGCGCGTCTTTACCAGCTTGGGCGAATGCTCTTTCCAGTCGGCCAGCGCTTTCTTGCGCAGTTGCTGGCCGAATTCGCTGGAACTGCCGTCGCTGCGGTGAACCCGCCTTTCGTCCTCGGGATCGGGATACCACTTTTCCAGATTGCAGCGGCATTGGCGTTTGCCCTCGGCCCACAGCACGCGGGAGCCAAACCACCAGGTCAGCAGCAGGCAGAGAATGATGGGCAGCAGGGAGAGGAGCAGCAGGAGGCGATACACGGGGATGACTAAAGGCTGATATGCTGAAAACTAAAACGCTGAAATCAGCAACCGGACTTTGGGTCCTCAGGCCAGGGATGTTTGGGATAGCGCCCGGCCAGCTCCTTGCGCATCTGTGGGTAACCATTCTCCCAGAAGCTTTCGAGATCCTTGGTCATCTGCCAGGGTTTCTGGCCGGGGGTGAGGACGTGGACCAGGATGGGCACGCGGCCATCGCAGAGGGTGGGGGTCTTCCAGACGCCGAGAAGGTGGGCGACCTTGACTGAGATGAAGGGGCCCTTGTCGGGGTCGTAGGTGATCTTGCAGCCCTGGCCGTTGGCGAGCTTGATGCGCGTCGGGCAGTAGCTCTCCAAGGCACTTTGCTGCGCCGGATTGAGCCATTCCCGCAGTACCGGCCAGGGATCGGCGTCCTTGATCTGCTTGTAGCGCACGGCCCCATGACAGATCTGGGCGACGGCCAATTGTTCGTCCTGTTCGGACCAGTCGGGCATTTCGAGTTCGGGCATGGCCTTGGCGATGGTTTTCAGGCGCTCAATCCACTGCTCGACCTTGTGATCCCACTTCTTGAGTACCAGCTCCCCGGCGATGACCTTTTCGGCGAGGACTTCGGCCGCCGCATCGGCATTGACCTCGTGCTCGCTCTCTCTGGCCTCAATGACCAGGTCGCGGAAGCGCGTTTCCTCGCGGGCGACCACGCGGCGGTGGCTTTCATCCCAGACCGCACTGCTGACTTGCTGAAAGTCGTCGGGGAACTGCTGCTTGAGCCAATCCAGCTTGATGGCGGTGGCACGGCGCAGGTGGGTGGTCACTTCGCGACCGCCGACCTCGGTGACTTCGGCGGCAACAAAGGCATCGGCTTGCCTCGCCGAGGATGCCTCGTCCAGCTTGCCCTTGCGCTGGCCTACCAGTCGGCAGGCAAGGGTGCTGGCGCTCTGGCGCACGGCGAGTTGGTCGCTGAAGGCGGCGAGCATGGCCTGGCCGACCGCCTGGTGGTGAGCATCGAAGTCCACCGCTTCCACTTGCCAGCCGAAACGCTTGGCGAGGCTCAGCAGGCGCGGCATGGCCTTGGCGATTTCGCGTGCGGCACGGGCCATCACATCGACCTGCTGGCAGCGCCGGGGATCGTATTGCATGCCCTCGGCGGCTTCGAAACCGCGCCATTCGGCGGCGAAGTCGCTCTGGTCCTCCTCATAGGTGAAGTTCTTGCGGCCCTGGCTGCCGCGCTTGTTGGGAAAGAGGGCTTCGGCCTGGACGGCGGCGGCGATGAAGGCGGCCTCGGCAACACAGCCATGCTCGTGGCCGGCGAGCATCAGGCGGGCGAAGCGGGGCTCGAGCGGCAGACTCGCCATCAGACGGCCCTCCTCGTTGATGCGGCCTCGGGCATCCAGTGCGCCCAGATCGTGCAGCAGGTGTTGGGCGCGTTGCAGGGCTTCGGCGGGCGGGGGAGTCAGCCAGCGGAAGGAGGCGATGTCCTCGATGCCACTGGCCTTGAGCAGGAGTACCGCCTCGGCGAGATCGACGCGCTCGATTTCAGGGCTTTCGAATTCCGCGCGGCGGGCATGCGAGCTCTGGCTCCACAGGCGGAAGGCGCGG
>JAWVYP010000325.1:0-2260 GCA_033722655.1 Akkermansiaceae bacterium
CACACGACGCAACACGGCTGATTTCCCGGCCCTAGTGATGTTGGGGCATCGGGTGCAGCCCAGCTCCCAGGCCATGCGACTGCCTCGGAAATCCTCCATGCGCGAGCGCGCGGACTTCCTGCGCGTCAAGACCACCGGCCAAGCGAAAGCAGGCCGGTTTGTCGTATTGAGCACCCTCGCCGATCCCTCACTCGAGGGCCTGCGCACCGGTTTCATCACCACCAAACGCTGCGGCAAGGCCCATCAGCGCAACCTGTTGCGCCGCCGCTTGCGGGCCTTGGTCCAGACCCATGCCGAAGACTTCGATGACCTCCGCCGTTATCTGGTGACCATTGCCCGCCCCGGTGCCGCCCAAGCCAGCTTCCAGGAGCTGGAAGCGGACTGGCTCAAGCAGGCCCGCCGGCTCAGCTTGCTGCCCTCCAAATAGCTCTTCATGCTCTCCGCCGCCGCCAAAGCCGTGATCCGAATGCTGGTCCTCTTCTACCAGCGCTTCCTCAGTCCCCTTCTCCATTTCGGGGCGGGACCCGCGGGTGGCTGCCGCTTCCATCCGAGTTGCTCCAATTACCTGCTCGAGGCCGTCGAAACCCACGGCGTGCTGCGCGGATGCCGCTACGGAATTTGGCGGATTTTACGCTGTCATCCCTGGGGTGGAAGCGGTTATGACCCCGTCCCACAAGCCGACAGCTCCCGCAAGCAGGAGCAGTGCGGCTGCCATCGGCCCCATTCCGGCGGCAAGTGATCCCTCTCCTCTCTCTCCACCACTACCATGTACGATCGTAAAACCTGGGTTGTCCTGTTCTTCTGCATCGCCCTGCTGGGCGTGAACTTCCACTTCTCTGCCAAGAACCGCGAGGCCCTGGAGAAAGCGGCCGCCAAGGAGGCCGCTGAAGAAGAGGAATCGGTCGAGTATCTCAAGGAAACCGCCAAGACCACCACCGGCGGGCTGACCGTGGACACTCCCCCACCTCCCACCGAGGAGGAAACCGTCAAGCTCGGCAACGACAAGATCACCTTCACCTTCTCCAACATCGGCGGCGGCATCAAATACGCCGAGTTTGCCAAGGAGTTTGCGGTCGGATCCGAGAGCAAGAAAGTTCGCAGCAACCGCAACGGGCCGGGCCCCATCGGGGCCCTCGCCAATTCCAGCCAGGAGGTCATCAACACGCCCTATGCCTACGAGAAGAGCAAATCCGTGGCTGGAAAGACGGCGGTCTACTACGCGGTGCTCGACTCCGGGCTCGTCATCAAGAAGACCTACAGCTTGGAGAGTCGCGACTTGCCGGGCGCTCCCTACCTCGTCAACTGCAAGCTGACCATCGAGAACCGCGGCTCGGGATCGAAGAACCTCGGCGACCTGAGCCTGTTTCTCGGCGCGGCCTCCCCCCTCTACCAGAATGAAAGCCCCAATCAGACCGGCTTCTTCTGGCGGGAGGACGGCGACATGCACTTCAAGCACGGTGGCAAGTTCAAGAAGAAGCCCGTGATTCTGAGCCCTGCGGACCAGAAGGTGCGCTTCGCCGGAGTCGCCAACCAGTACTTCACCACGGTTATCCAGCCCATCAGCCCGGCCATGACACCCGTCTGGGGCAAGGCCAGCAAGTTCGAGTTGGAGGAAGGAGAAGAGCTTCGCCGCGCCGTGCGCGCCGGCATCAGCCTGCCCTCCATCCAGCTCCAACCCGGGGAAAGCAAAAGCCTCAAATACCGGATCTTCGTCGGCCCGAAGCAGAACACCATGCTGCGCCAGATGGAGAACCACTATGGCGAGGGCTGGGGCGACGTCATGCAATACGGCATGTTCTGGTTCATCTCCCGCCCCCTCAACTGGCTGCTCAACCTCTACCACGACCTGATCGACTCCTTTGCCCACGCCTGGGCCTGGGGACTGGCCATCATCATCCTGACCATCACCGTGCGCATCTTCATCTGGCCGCTACACGCCAAGTCCACGCGCACCATGAAGCGCATGTCCAAGCTCAAACCCAAGATGGATGAGCTGCGCGAGAAGTATAAGGACGATCCCAACAAGCTCAACATGGAAACGATGGGGCTCTACCGGAAGTATGGCATCAACCCGCTCGGCGGCTGCCTGCCCATGCTGCTTCAGATTCCCATCTTCTTTGGCTTCTTCCGCATGCTGCAGTATGCGGTGGAGCTGCGTGGCCACGGCTTCCTGTGGGTGCCCGACCTGTCCCAGCCCGACACCCTGACCGAGATCGGCCTGCCCTTTGCCCTGCCCTTCCTCGGCGATGCCATTCCCGTC
>JAWVYP010000326.1:0-2255 GCA_033722655.1 Akkermansiaceae bacterium
CATAGACCGCCGCTACAGTGCGAAGAGCTCACCAAAAATGAACCTCACCGAAATCGACCGCGAAGATTTCCGCAACCTCCTGGAGGAAATTGCGGGCACCCACATGCCCTTTGGCAAATACGGGATTGAGCAGTGCCCGCCGCGTGGCGCGCCCATCATGGACCTGCCGCTGGAATACCTCGTTTGGTTCGATCAGCGCGGCTACCCCAAGGGCCGGCTGGGCGAACTTCTGGCCCACGTGCACGAAATCAAGGCCGTCGGCATGGACGCCATCTTTGACCCCTTTCGCCAGGCCCGCGGCGGGCGCTTCAAACTCAAGAAGCCCCAACGCCGCAATTTCCGCTTCGATTGAACGTATCTGGACATAGGGTCTGCTTCAGTTCCCGCTTGGCAGCCGAATTCGACCCGATAGTCTTTGCCAAATTTGAAATTTCCCGCCTCCATCGCCCCGCTCTTCTCCCTCTGGCTGCTGGCCGGCTGCGATACCGAGACGCCGGTGGAAGAAGCCACCCGCGAGGGCATTCTGCTCTACGCCAGTGGCGCGGAACCCAAGGGCCTCGACGGACAACTGACCTCGGGGGTCTCGGAGAGCAAGGTGCTCACCAGCCTGTTTGAGGGCCTCTGCGGCGACCACCCCTCCGAGGACAACACCATGGTCCCCGGTGCGGCTGCCAGCTGGGAGCACAACGAGGACATGACCCAATGGACCTTCCACTTGCAACCGGAAGGCAGGTGGTCGGACGGCAAGCCGGTCACCACCGATGACTTCCTCTTTTCCTACCGCCGGATGCTCAACCCGCGATTGGCGGCACAGTATGCGGGCATGCTGCATGTCATCAAAAACGCCCAGGCCTACAATCAGGACCAACGCGGCTACCTCCTCTGCGGCTTGGACGAGGACTTCCCCACCCCCTGGCAAGAGCTCGAGACCATCAACTTCCGCGGCAATCCCGACATCGAGAATGAAACGCTCGAAAAACTCAAGGAGCGGGGATTCGACGACCTCAACACCGCAGAGAAGCGCATCTGGATTGAAGGACGCGGCCTGGATCGAGTCGACAAACCAGTCTTGCAGTCCATCCGCAAGGATCCCTCGCTTTTCGAATGGCCCGAGGACATTCCCGAGGCCACCCGGGGCTTGGTCCTGGATCGCCTCATCGCCCACATCGACCAGGGGGAACCCGACCTCTACGAGCAGGCCGAAGTCGGCATCGAGGCACCCGACTCCCACACCCTGATCATCACCTTGGGCGAATCGGTCCCCTATTTGCCCGCCATGACGCGCCATACCTCCTGGTTTCCCGTGCCCAAACACGTGGTTCTGGAGCACGGCAAAATCCACGAGCGCTTCACCGAATGGTCCGAGCTCGAAAACATCGTCGGCAACGGCCCCTTCAAGCTCGTGGAATGGCGCTTCAATCACTACATCGAAGTCGAGCGCAACCCGTATTACTGGGACGCGGAAAACGTTGGCCTCAACGGCATCAAATTCTTCCCCATCACCAATTTCTACACCGAGACCCGCGCCTTCCTCGCTGGCCAGCTCCACACCACCTACAGCCTGCCCTCCGAACTGCTCCAATGGGCCCGCAAAAACCATGCGCAATACCTGCGCGTGGAGCCCTACGTCGGCACCCGCTACCTGCGCTTCAACACCCGCCGCGAGGGCCTCGACCAGATGAAGGTCCGTCAGGCCCTGAGCCTGGCCCTGGATCGGAAAAAGCTCTGCGAATACGTCTTCGAGGGCTTTGAACCGGCGATTTCCATGACCCCGGAGATGGGCAACTACGAGCCCCCCGATGTCTTGGAATACGATCTCGATAAGGCCAAGAAGCTGTTGGCCGAAGCTGGTTATGCCGGCGGCAAGGGACTGCCCCGCTACAAGATCCTGACCACCAGCATCAACCCCTCGGTGGAAGCCGTGCAGGAGGCATTCAAGCAACTCGGCATCGGCATCGACGTCGAACAGAAGGCCTTCGGGCCCTATGTGACCGCCCAACACAAGGGCGACTACGACATCGCCATGGCCGGCTGGATCGGAGACTATCCCGACCCCACCACCTTTCTCGACATGTGGACCCGCGGCAACGGCCACAACAACACCGGCTGGTCGAGCGAGGAGTATGAATCTCTGCTGCGCGAGGCGACGCGGATTTCCGATCCCGATGAACGCGCCAGGACCCTGGCCAAGGCCGAGCGCATCCTGCTCAAGGAGGCTCCCATTGCGCCGATTGCCTACTACACCCGCCTCTATC
>JAWVYP010000327.1:0-2195 GCA_033722655.1 Akkermansiaceae bacterium
TGCTCGCTGGTCTCAATCATCATGCGACGTGCAGCGTCTCCGGCCGCACTCGACCCGGGGTTTGCCCGCTGGCCGGGCGCCACAATGATCGGAACCTGAGCTTAATCAAGCGGCATTTGTTTCCCCTGTAGCGGCGGTCTGTGACCGTCGAGCGAATGCCTTGCGCATCTTCTGTAGGGGCGGTGGATGACCGCCCATCCTGACAAGGTAGGGACATTCGGCTCGAATGTCCCAAGCTTCGCCGCACAGCGGCGATGAAATCGGACCCGCCTTCGCCAAGGCTACGGCGCGGCAAGCTGGGCCCGTCGTCCCTGCCATTTAATGGGCGCTCATAGAGCGCCACTCCAGTCAAACCACATTCAACTTCGCCGCATCCTCAGGACTCAGCTCGATGCACTTCCACGGCAGGCCGTGGGCGTTGAGGTCCTCCATGAAGGCGTCGGGATCGTGCTGCTCCATGTTCCAGACGCCAGGCTTGGCCCAGTCGCCGGTGAGCATCTGCTTGGCACCAATCATCGCCGGAACCCCGGTGGTGTAGGAGATGGCCTGCGAGCCGACCTCCGCAAAGCAGGCCTCGTGGTCGCAGATGTTGTAGATGTAAATGGCCTTCGGCTTGCCGTCTTGGATGCCGGTGATCACGTTGCCGATGCAGGTGCGGCCCTGGGTGGTTTTGCCGAGGTCGCCGGGGTCGGGCAGGACTGCCTTGAGGAACTGCAGGGGGATGATTTCCTGGCCCTGGTAGCTCACCGGATCGATGCGGGTCATGCCGACATTTTGCAGCACTTCCAAATGCTTCAAGTAGTTGGGCGAGAAAGACATCCAGAACTGGGCGCGCTGGAGGGTCGGGATGTGTTTGGTGAGGCTTTCGAGCTCTTCGTGATACATCCGGTAGATCTCATAATCGCCGACTTCCTCAGGGCAGGTGAAGCCCTGATGGGTGGACATGGGCGGGGTCTCGACGAAGCGCCCACTTTCCCAGTGGCGGCATTCGGCGGTCACCTCGCGGATGTTGATCTCGGGGTTGAAGTTGGTGGCAAAGGCCTGGCCGTGGTCGCCGCCGTTGACATCAATGATGTCGAGGGTGTGGATCTCGTCAAAGTGGTGCTTGAGCGCCCAGGCGGTGAAGATGTTGGTCACCCCCGGGTCGAAGCCCGAGCCGAGCAGGGCCGAGCGGCCGGCCTCGACGAAGCGCTCCTGGTAGTCCCACTGCCACTTGTATTCGAACTTGGCGACGTCCTTGGGCTCGTAGTTGGCGGTGTCCATGTAGTCGCAGCCGGCCTCGAGGCAGGCCTCCATCAGGGTGAGGTCCTGGTAGGGTAGTGCGACGTTGATGAGCAGGGTGGCCTTGGTCTGGCGGATTAGCTCGGCGGTCTCGGCGACCTGGTCGGCATCGACTTGGGCGACGGCAATGTTGCGGCCGGTGCGCTGCTTGACCTCGGCGGCGATGGCTTCGCATTTGGAGAGAGTGCGCGAGGCGAGGGTGATCTCCCCGAAGACCTCGGGGACCATGGCGCATTTGTGGGCGACGACCTTGCCGACTCCGCCGGCTCCGATGATGAGAACTCTGTTCATGATTGGGTGATCACTGAGTGCTGCAAAAAGCCCGGGCTGGCAAGTGGAAGCCGGGCTCGGAGGGCAATTTTAGGAGAAAATGGAGCCGAGATGGGCCCCGCGACGTCCTGCGAGGTGCCGAGAACATGTCGAAAAACGAAAATATTGACCTAATAATGACCTAAAATGGCCAATTCATGAACATATTTGGCATTTCTGAGCCAATATCCAAAGAGTAATAGCTCGATTCGAAATCGCACATCTGATCCCTTGACGCGAAGTTCCCTTTCGGTCAAATTCTTCTATACCGACTGCAGGTCCTGTGGACAGTGCGGACGAGTGAGCCACCCAAGGCTCGTTCACCTGCGCTGCTCGTGAGGTTCATTGGTCGGTCCAAACCCACCAAGAAAAACACCAACCATCCGCCTGTCCCCCGAGGCGTTCTCCCCGAACCAAAACCATGAAAGCGAAAACCCTCTTCTTATCCGCGCTCGCCATCGCCGGACTGGCCGCAGCGAATGCACAGGAAACCACCACGCCGGTTGGTTATGAGCAGCTCAACATTCGAGCAAGCTCCTTCAATTACCTTGGCATAAGGTTTCACCAGCCCATTCTGGCTTCAGGCGACAGTATGTCTGCTATAA
>JAWVYP010000328.1:0-2180 GCA_033722655.1 Akkermansiaceae bacterium
ACTTCTTCCCGCTCAACTGGATGAGCGTGCACGTCAGCCTGGGAGCCACGATTGCCGCCGAACTGTGCTGCGCCGCACTCATCATCCTCGGCTTGGGAACTCGACTGGCTGCCTTCGTCCTGGGCTTCACCATGGTGGTCGCAGCCTTTGTCGTGAAGGCGGACAAAAGCTTCTTCATCAGCCCTCCGGTCTACGACGCCAAGGAGCCTGCCCTGCTCTATCTCGCCGCCATGATCGTGCTTATCATCATCGGCGCCGGGCGCTTCTCGCTCGATGCCATCATCGGCAAGGACCGGCGCTCCAAGCTCAAGATCGCCATCTGAGCCCCCGTCCTGCGAAAGCCCATGGAAACCCACCGTCTCGTCCTTCCCGGGGATCTCAACCAGTATGGCTTCCTCTTCGGCGGCCGACTGCTGGCCTGGATCGATGAGGCCTCCTGGATTGCCGCCACCCTCGAATACCCCGGGCGCAAGTTCGTGACCCGGGCCATGGACACGGTCGCCTTCCGCCACAGCGTGCGCGAGGGCAGCATCCTGCGCATCGACTGCCAGCGCGACCAACTCGGCACCACCAGCGTGACCTACGCCGTGCAGGTCCACCGGGAAGCCAGCGAAATGGAGCCCATTTTTTCGACGCGCGTGACCTTCGTCTGCGTCGACAACGAAGGCAACAAGTGCGCCATCGCTCCCTGATGCACTCCCCCATCGAGACCGTCGACATCATCCTGCCCCTCGAAGCCTCCGAGGACGAAGAGGCGCGACGGCAGGCCGTCGCCGACAAGCTGGAAGTGGGCCTTGCACGCATTGGCGAAATGCGCCTGCGCAAGCATTCCATCGACGCGCGCCAACGCACCATCAAGGTGCAATTGCGCCTGGAGGTGGCCATCGGCGGCGAGCTACCCAAGGAAATCGAGCCAAGGTGGTCCTGCCCCGCCCTGCCCTCGAATGCCAAACGCGTGCTGATCGTCGGCAGCGGTCCGGCGGGGCTATTCGCCGCGCTGCGCTGCCTCGAACTCGGAGCGAAACCCATCGTGCTCGAACGCGGCAAGGATGCCAGCGCGCGCCGCTTCGACCTCGCACCCATCCTGCGCGAGGGCCGGGTGATCGAGGATTCCAACTACTGCTTCGGCGAAGGCGGGGCCGGCACTTTCTCGGACGGCAAGCTCTACACCCGCGCCACCAAGCGAGGGCCCGTTGCGCGCATCTATGAGGTCTTGGTGGCCCATGGCGCGCCCGAGCGCATCCGCACCGATGCCCACCCGCACATCGGCTCCAACCTGCTGCCCAATGTGGTCAAGGCGATGCGCCAGTCCATTCTCAACGCCGGCGGTGAGGTGCACTTCGGCAGCAAGGTGGTGGACCTGCGCATCGAGCAGGCCCGCTTCCGCGCCGCCATCACCGCCGATGGCCAGGAGCATGCCGCAGACTCCCTCATCCTCGCCACCGGCCACTCGGCGCGCGACATCTACCAGCTGCTGCACGAACGCGGCATCCAGCTCGAGGCCAAGCCCTTTGCCGTCGGATTTCGCATCGAACACCGCCAACAACTCATCGACCGCAACCAGTACCATCTCGACCGGGACGAGACCCGCCCCCGGCTGTTGCCGGCCGCCAGCTACCGCCTCGCCACCAAGATCCGCGGCCGCGGCGTACACTCCTTCTGCATGTGCCCGGGTGGATTCATTGTCCCGGCCGCCACCGAAAACGACGAGGTGGTGGTCAACGGCATGAGCCTCTCGCGCCGCGATTCCCCCTTCGCCAACTCGGGCATGGTGACCACCGTCGAGCCCGAGGACCTGGAAGACCTCACTGCCGAGCACGGCGTGATGGCTGGCCTGGTGTTCCAGAAGCAGCTCGAGCAGGCCGCCAAACAGGCCGGTGGCGGTGGCCAGGTCGCCCCCGCCCAACGGGTCGCCGACTACCTTGAGCGCCGGCTGTCGGATGAACTCCCCAAGACCAGTTACTTTCCGGGACTCAAGTCCGCCCCGCTGCATGAGATGCTGCCCGCCGCCATGACCGGCCGCATGAGCGAGGGCCTGCGCCAGTTCGGCCGCAAGATCCGCGGCTACTTGGGCGAGGAAGCCCTGCTGATCGGCTTCGAAACCCGCACCAGCTCCCCCATCCGCATCCCGCGCCAGGATGAGACCCTGCAGCATCCCGAAGTGAGCGGCCTTTTCCCCT
>JAWVYP010000329.1:0-2148 GCA_033722655.1 Akkermansiaceae bacterium
GCAAGTGGTCCATTGCCCGCTGGCAGAACGACGAAAGCGTCTTCTTCCTCATGGGAGAGGGCGAGCTGAAGCAGATGAAGCAGCTCTTCTGAGGCCAAGGGCTGGGGCGCAGCGGGAGCCGTAGCGCTTACCACTGGTAGCCGAGCTTGAGGCGCAGCGTGTTGTCAATCTTGTCGGCCCCTCCGGCAGGTCCGCCATCGTATTCGATCTCGTGCTCGCTGCTGAGCACCATCCCGCCCCACATGGGAAAACCGAGTCCGGTCTGAGCCTGCCAGAAGAGGTCGCCCTCACCCGACATGCTCTGCGTGCCCGTCTGCCGGTGGTAGAATTTCACCCGGTCCTCGAACAGCAGGTTGTCGTATTCGAGCCGCCAGCCCGGTCCCCAGTAGGACTGGTCCTCACTGTTGTTGAACTGCTCGTCGGTCCACAGCACGCCCAGCTCCACGAGCAGGTTCTCATCCTCTTTTTCGATGAACTGGTAACCCAGGGCGGGACCCACCGTGGTGCGCAGGTCCAAGCCCTCATACTTCTCCTGCCTCACGCTGGCGATCATGGAGCCATACAGGCGGTCGGTCATGAAGCGGTCGTATTTGAGCGTCGTCGACCAGTCCTGTTTGGATTGCACCCCGTTGTTCGAGTCCATTTCAAGGTCGCCCAGGGCCCGGAAGCGATCGTCCACGCGGCGGTAGGTCATGCGGTAATCCAGATCCAGCTCCTCGCTCTCGCTGTTGCCATCCTCGAATTCGAGCGCGAGGTTGACCTCTCCGGTGAATTTCCCTCCTTGGCCCAGGCGCCAGGGCTCCGGCACGATGTGTTCGACCTCTTCCGCAGCCATCTCGTATTCGCGCGATCCGTCCGCGGGCTCGATCCGGATCTGGCCCTGGTCGAAGTTGGCACCGAGAATGTCCACGGTTGCACCGTCCGTCTTCAGCAGCACCTCGGCTTCGTCGAAGCGCAGTTCACTGACTTCATCCATCTGGATCAACAGCGTGCCGGCGTAGCTGGTCTTGAAATTCACGCTGGTCTTGGTCTTGGAGAGAACCTCGCCACTCAGGCGGTCCCCGTTCTTCATGAGAATGGTGTCCGCCTGCGCGGATGAGCCAAGCAAGAGCGTCAGCGCAACCACGGACCCCAGCCCGCGTCGCATTTCCTTTCGTGAGATGATTTGTGGCAAGGACATGCGCCGAATGGAGCCCATGCAGGGCGGGTCTGCAAATACCAATCTCGGGCAAGCGGGTCTTGGCGGAACTTGTCCAAATGGTAACACGGCGACAAGATTCCCGGCTTGCATGCGTTATCCCATGTGGTAGCAAACCCGACCCCACTCCGACCCATTCCGACCCGTTCCACCTCATGCACCTGCGAATCCTTTCCCTGCTCTCCACCCTGCTCCTGATCGGCAACGCCCACGCCGAACTCAAACTCGAAAAAGGCGATCATCTTGTGCTCATCGGCAACGGCCTCGGCTCGCGCATGATGAACTACGGCCACTTCGAGACCGAAGTGCAGCTGCGCCATCCGGAGCTCCAAATCACCATCCGCAACGCCTGCGACGAGGGCAACACCCCCGGCTACCGCCCCCACTCCGGTCGCGACAATCCCTACGCCTTCCCGGGTGCGGAAAAGTTCTTCCCCCTCTCCAAGGCCAGAGACCGCTGGAAATCGGGCAGCACCGGCGTGGGTTTCGAGAAAACTCCGGACGAGTGGCTCAAGGAACTTGAGGCGGACCACCTGGTGGCCTTCTTCGGCTTCAACGAATCTTTCAAGGGCCCCGACGGAGTAGAGGCCTTCAAGCAGGAACTCAGTGCCTTCATCGATCACACCCTCGCCCAGAAATACAATGGCGAGTCCGCGCCCACCCTCACTCTGGTCTCGCCCATCGCCTTCCAGGACCTCTCGGACCTGTACGGCACGCCGGATGGCACCACCCAGAACGCCAATCTCGCCATCTACACCAAGGCCATGGAACAGGTGGCCGACGCCAAGAAGGTAGCCTTCATCAATCTCTTTGCGCCGACCAGCCAGTGGTTCAAGGATAGCGACGCCCCACTCACCCGGGATGGCGCCCTGCTCACCGACGAGGGCTACGCCAAGCTTGCCCCTGTGCTGGCCGACGGCCTCTTCGGCAAGGCCGCCAAGGTGGAGCGC
>JAWVYP010000330.1:0-2097 GCA_033722655.1 Akkermansiaceae bacterium
CCCCCCGCCTTTTGGTGGTTTGTTGGGTTTTTTTTTCTGTGCCGGCTTGTGGGGGGGTTCTCTCCCGTCCTACCCGCGCCCCATAATTGGGGGCCGGTAAATACCCCGCCGCTACAGACCCACAAGCCCACGGCACAACCCATGGGCGGTCATAGACCGCCCCTACAGAGGCTCCGCACGTCGCTTGCGCCCCGCAAACAACTGCGTCTCCTCATAACCCACGGACTTCACCAACTCGATGGCGCGCTCCATGCTGCGTCCGACTTCAGTCGGGCTGTGCGCGTCGGTTGAAATCACGATGGGTATGCCGGCCGAGCAGGCAAGCTCGAGGAACTCGGGCGAGGGATAGGCCTCCTCGCAGGGCTTGTGCCAGCCGGCGGTGTTGAGCTCGATGGTGCAGCCCGATGAGGCAATGGCATCGATGGCCGGTTCGTAAAAGCGGCTGAGATCTCCCTCGGGGCGATGACCGAACTTCTTGATCAGGTCGGGGTGACCCAGGATGTCGAAGAGGCCACTCTCGGCCATCTTGGCATAAGTCATCCAGTAGCGAGCCCAGACGTCCTCCACGTCCGAATCCGCCCAGACCGAGCCAACCCACTTCGGATTGTCGAAATCCCAGTCGCCCAAATAGTGGACCGAGCCGATGAGGTAATCCCAGGGATAGCGCGAGACAAGTTCACCAACCCACTCCTCGCCGCCCGGCAGCCAGTCGCATTCCAGACCCGCACGCACCGGCATCCGGCCCGAGGCATGCTTCCGGGCGCGCTCGATCCACTCGAAATAGGCAGGCAGCTCGGCCTCCAGCATGCGCCAGTCGTCGTAGGGCTCAGGCCGCTGGGGGGCGTGGTCGGAGATTCCGTATTCGCTCCAGCCGGCGGCGATCGCAGCATCGATGTAGGCTTCCGGCTCACCCTCGGCGTGGCGGCAGAGGGGCGTGTGGGTGTGGTAGTTGGCGGGCATGCGTCGGTTAGGGAATCGGGAACTCGTTGGCAATCAGGGATTGCGCTTCCACAAATAGGCATACTAGAGTCAGCCTGCGTTGCAAGCCACCGCCGCCGATGTCTGACCTCAACCAAGAACGCCCTCCTCGCCCAGATGTGGTCAGCCACCTGCTCGATCAGCTGCGGCGTCACCCGAAACGGGTCGTGTTCACCGAGGGCGAGGACGAACGGGTCATCGCCGCCGCGGCCCGCCTGGTGGAGGAAAAGGTGGTCGCTCCCATCCTGCTGGGCAATCCCGAGAAGATCCGCCAAATCGCCGGGGAAGCCCACCTGCCCATGGATTTTATCCATGTCATTGAACCCAAGAATGCCTCCGACTTCGATCTTTTCTGCAAGCGGGTACAGAACATGGACCGCTACCGCAGCCGACATTTCTCCAATCCCGCCGAAGTGGTCGCGCGCCCCCACTACTTCGGTTCACTCATGGTCCAATACGGCCAAGCCGATGCTATTATCGGCGGCAACCAGTGCATCCCCGCCTCCTATTTCCGCGCGCTGCTGCAGACGGTCAAACCCCTGCCCCACGTCTCCAAGATCTTTGGTGTCACCTTGCTGATCGGTGAACACCTCAAGCACATCGGCAGCTCGGGACTCATGTTCCTGGCCGACACCGCCATGGTGCCCAAGCCTTCCGTGGAGGAACTCAGCACCTTTGCCATCGAGACCGGCAAACTCGCCCAACATGCCCTCGGACGCGCTCCGCTGATTGCCATGCTCAGCCATTCCACTAAAGGCAGCAGCGGCACCAAGAGCGCCCAGAAGATGGCCGCCGCAACCACCCTGGCCCAGAGCAAGATTCAGGAGCAGCACCTCGACTTCAGGATCGAGGGCGAGGTCCAGGCCGACGTGGCCGTCGACCCCATGGCCGCTGAAACCAAGATCATGGCCATCGACCAGGGTTCGGCCGATGTGCTGATCTTCCCCAACCTGGACGCCGCCCACATCTCCATGAAGCTGCTCCAGCACCTCGCCGGCGCGCAAAACGACGGCCAGATCATCGTCGGCCTGAGCCGCCCCGCCGCGCAGGTTCCCCGTACAGCCAGCGTGCAGACCATTTTCGGCACCGCCGCGGCAGTTGCCGTGGAGGCCATCAAGA
>JAWVYP010000331.1:0-2064 GCA_033722655.1 Akkermansiaceae bacterium
ACCATTTCGCGCAGGCGGCGCAAACGCTCCCAGGGATCTTCCGAGAGGAAGCGCATGGCGGTGTCGAAGGTGGCGCCGCCCCACATTTCGAGCGAGAAGAGCTCGGGGGTGCGGTGGGCGATGGCCTCGGCGACACGGAACATGTCGTGGCTGCGCATGCGGGTCGCGATCAGGGACTGGTGCGCGTCGCGGAGTGTTGTGTCGGTGATCAGCAGGCGCTTTTCATTGAGGATCCACTCGGCGAACTTCTCGGGGCCAAGTTCGAGCAGCACGTCGCGGCTGCCCTTGGGGACCTTGGCCTGATGCTCGATCATGAAGGACTTCGGCACGTGGGCGGCGGGCAACATGGTGTCCGGCTTCCAGCCCTTGGCGTGCGGGTTGCCGTTGACGGTGATGTCGCTGAGATACGAGAGAATCTTGGTCGCGCGGTCACGGCGCAGGCGGAAGCGGAAGAGCTCGGACTTGGTGTCGATGAGCTTGGTGTGGGCCTGTCCCGCGCGGAAGGTCTCGTCGTTGATGACGTTTTCCAGGAAGGGAATGTTGGTTTTCACACCGCGGATGCGGAACTCACGCAGGGCGCGGTCCATGCGCTCGCAGGCGGTTTTGAAGTCGCGTCCCATGGCGGTGAGTTTGACCAGCATGGAGTCGTAGTAGGGAGTGACGACGGAACCGGCGTCACCGGAGGCCGCATCGAGACGGATGCCGAAGCCCGCAGCCGAGCGGTAGTTGATGATGCGGCCGTAGTCGGGAGCGAAGTTTTTGGCGGGGTCTTCCGTGGTGATGCGGCATTGGATGGCGAAGCCGTTGCAGGGGATTTCGTCCTGCGGCGGGATGCCGACTTCCGGGTCAAACATCGACTTGCCTTGGGCGATGAGGATTTGGCTGCGGACGAGGTCGACGCCGGTCACGCATTCGGTGACGGTGTGCTCGACCTGGATGCGGGGGTTCATCTCGATGAAGAACCACTCCTCGGTGTCCATGTCGTAGAGGAATTCGACAGTGCCCGCGTTGTTGTAGTTGATGCCCTTGGCGAGTTTAACCGCGGCATCGCAGAGCTCCTTGCGGATCTTCGGGTCGAGCTCCATGGCGGGAGCGACTTCGACGACCTTCTGGTAGCGGCGCTGCACCGAGCAATCGCGCTCATGCAAGTGAACGACGTTGCCGTGTTGGTCACCAAGGATCTGCACCTCGATGTGTTTGGCGCGCTTGATGTAGCGCTCGAGGAAGACGGCGGGATTGCCAAAGGCGTTCTGGGCCTCCTCCTGAGCCTCGGCGAGCAGGCCGGCGAGCTTCTTGGGTTCCTCGACGATGCGCATGCCGCGTCCACCACCACCGAAGGCGGCCTTGATGATGAGGGGGAAGCCGATTTCCTCGGCGATTTTCTGGGCCTTGTCCGGATCGGTGACGGCTTCCTCGGTGCCGGGCAGGGTGGGGACCTCGTGCTTGTGGGCCAGTGAACGGGCCGCGGTCTTGTCGCCCATTTGCTCGAGCAACTCGGGGGAGGGGCCGACGAAAATGATGCCTTCGCGGGCACAGGCGCGGGCGAAGTCCGGATTCTCCGACATGAAGCCGTAGCCCGGGTGGATCATGGTCACGCCCTTCTGCTTGGCCAGAGCCACCACGCCTTCGGGGTCGAGGTAGGCACCAACGGGGCCCTTCGTGGAGTCGAGCTGGTAGGCCTCGTCGGCCTTGAAGCGGTGAATGGAAAAGCGGTCTTCTTCGGCAAAGATGGATACGGTGCGCATCCGCATTTCGCTGGCTGCGCGGAAAATGCGGACGGCGATCTCGCCACGGTTGGCAGCCATCAGCTTGCCGTTTTGTGAGGGTTGGGAAGGCATGGGCTTTATCTAAGCGTATGGGTTGTCAGGGTGCCAGTGCGGCGACTGCGGTCGATTGTCTAAAGATCGGGGCCCGTCAGGTGAAGGGAAAAGCGAGCTTCTGGGATCGTTTTGAGGGATTTGGCTTTTTTGGATCAGGGCAGAGTGAGCCTTGTCTGGCCAGTGGTGGGGACACGCAACTTTGGCTGCGCCAAAGAATTGCATGTCCCCGGGTGTCGGGAGCGGA
>JAWVYP010000332.1:0-2060 GCA_033722655.1 Akkermansiaceae bacterium
AACCGGCGCCCGAGCCGGAGCCCAAGGCAGAAGTCCAGCCCGAGCCAAAACCGGAACCCGAGGCAGAGCCAACACCTGAGCCCGAAGCCAAGCCAGCTGCCAAAGCCGCCAGCAAAGACAAGCCCGCCTCCGTCCTCGACGCCCTCGACTCCCTCATCGACGAAGCCCCGGAAGTCAGTGAAGAACCAACTCCCCCGCCCAAGCCGGAGCCCAAGGCCGAGGCCAAGCCGGAACCCGAGCCCAAGCCCGAGGAACCCGCCGACGACTCCTTCTACCAGGACCCCCTCATCCAATCCGCCCTCGAAAAGTTCCAAGGGAAAATCGTCACCTCGTGATGACTTTTCGTTTCACCTCCTGCGGATTCATTCTTTTTCCCACGAATCTCTTAGAACCAATAACTTACAACGCTCTCCCATGAACATCCAGAAACTCATGAAACAGGCCCAGCAGATGCAGGCTGGGATGGCTGCCAAGCAGGAAGAACTCGCCCAGCAGACCGTCGAGGCTTCCGTCGGTGGCGACAAGGTCACGGTCACTGCCAACTGCGCGGGTGACGTCCTCTCCATTCACATCGACCCCTCCATCATCGATCCCGAAGACGCCGACTTCCTCCAGGAGCTCGTGCTCGAGGGCGTCAAAAAGGCCATCGATACCGGCAAGCAAAAAGCCGCAGAGGAAATGAAGAAACTCACCGGCGGCCTCGGTGGCATGCCGGGTCTTTGAAATCCGCAAGCTTCGCTCGCCGCATCATCGGTAGGCGCACTCGTGAGAGTGCGCCAGGATTGACCCTCATTCGTTTTGAAGCTCCTCGCCACCCTCGCTCTGATCACCCTGCTGGCCTGCGCGCCCCATGGCAAGGACCGGCGCCACCAAGGCTGGTATGGCCTGCGCTGGGTCGAGCAACCCAGTCCCAATGGCCCTTCCCACCGGGCCGATCCGCAAGACCGCACCCGATTTTTTCCGGTCTGCAGCTTTGACCAGCACCGGCCTGCCACCTTCCAGGACCGCCGCTCTCGCCTGCGCGAAGGCGATGTCATCGCTTACTGGATGAAACAAAAGGAAGCCAGCCGTGCCGTCACACGCGGAGAAGTCAGCAAGGCCGGTTATGGCATGCTCAGCCACGGTCACCTGGCCATCGTGGTTCAAGACCCCCGGCACCCCAACAAACTGCACCTCTTCTCCAGCCAGAGCTTCAAGGGTCCCAACATCGATGAGGACATCGACACCCTCGCCGACCACAGCTGGGATGCCTTTCGCCTCGACAAGTGGCAGCGCATCAACAAGCCGCGCTTCCATGAATTCATCGAGCTCGCCACGACCAAGGCCGGCAACTGGCGGGGCTACGATTTCACCGGCATGTTCGGACTCTGGAACGACGGCATCGAGCCGACCCATCCGGATGAAATCGGCTCCGACTACATCTGCTCCACCATCGTCGTCGCTGCCCTCCACTACGCAGGTCTCAAGCTCGACGCCGTCAACCGCGATGGCGTGCTCGATCTCATTTCGCCCAAGCAGGTCATCAGCAGCAGAGGCTGCATCGTGCCCCTGCCCGAAGTCGAACTGGAAATGGTAAAGTACAAGCGTGAGGACAGTTGAAGCTCCATAGCTGAGGACCGCGAGCTTTAGCCCAGAGAATCCGGCAAATCGAAGCCTACTGAAGTCGGCGCTCCTTTTCACTTCTCCTCCTGCCGCTTCTCCAGCTTGCGGATCAGCAATCTCGCCACCGCCCACAGGATGGCTGGCACCACCAAGCTCATGCCCATGGCCAGACCCGGCCGGTCGTGACCTGCCCCGCCGATGGCCGCAAACACGAAGCCCATGGGCAGACTGCCACAGGCCAGTGCCACCACAAAACGCCTGAAGGACATCCCCACCAGACCTGCCGTGCAGGCCACCACTTCCGGCAGGATGGGCAGGGCACGCGAGATACAGACCAGCCAACCGCCCCCCTGCTCAAACCAGTCGTGGCCACGGCGATAGTCCTTTTCGCCAAGAATGAACTTGGCACCCCGCTCACCCAGCAGGCGGCAGATTCCATAGGCCACCAGTCCGGCCAG
>JAWVYP010000333.1:0-2043 GCA_033722655.1 Akkermansiaceae bacterium
GGTGCTGGTGGATGAAGTCGGCTTCAATCCCTGCGACATCATCTTTGACCCCAACATCCTGACGGTGGCCACCGGCATCGAGGAGCACAACAACTACGCGCTGGACTTCATCCGTGCGACCGAATGGATCAAGAAGAACCTGCCGGGTGCGCGCGTTTCAGGCGGGGTGTCCAACATCTCCTTTTCCTTCCGCGGCAACAATGTGGTGCGCGAGGCCATGCACTCGGCCTTTCTCTACCACGCCGGCAAGGTGGGCATGGACATGGGCATCGTCAACGCGGGCATGCTCGAAGTCTACGACGAGATTCCCAAGGACCTGCTAGAACACGTCGAGGACGTGCTGCTCAACCGCCGCGACGACGCCACCGAACGCCTGCTCGACTTCGCCGAGCAGTTCAAGGGGCAGGGCGGCAAGAAGCTCGAGGAGGACCTCAGCTGGCGTGAGGAGGACATCGACAAGCGTCTCGAGCACGCCTTGCTCAAGGGCATTGACAAGTATATCGACGAGGACACCGAGGAGGCGCTCGAAAAGTACGGCCGCCCGCTCAAGGTGATCGAGGGCCCGCTGATGAGCGGCATGGGCGTGGTTGGCGATCTCTTTGGCGCCGGCAAGATGTTCCTGCCCCAGGTGGTCAAGTCCGCGCGCGTGATGAAGAAGTCCGTGGCCTGGCTGACCCCGCACATGGAGGCCGAAAAGGCCGAATTCCTCGCGGGCGACATCGAGAAGGTCAAGCAGGACAACCCCGGCATCAGTGACGAGGAAGCGCTCAAGAAGGCCGAGCGCCGGCGTTCGGCGGGCCGCTTCGTCATTGCCACCGTCAAGGGGGACGTCCACGACATCGGCAAGAACATCGTCGGCGTGGTGCTCTCCTGCAACGGCTTCGAGGTCACCGATCTCGGCGTGATGGTGCCCTGCGACAAGATCCTGGATACCGCCGAGGAACTCGATGCGGATGTGATCGGTCTTTCCGGGCTGATCACGCCCTCGCTGGATGAAATGGTTCACGTCGCCCAGGAGATGGAGCGACGCGGCTTCACCGTGCCCCTGCTCATTGGCGGGGCGACCACCTCCGCGGCCCACACTGCGATCAAGATTGCCGAACACTATTCGGGACCGGTGGTGCACGTGCTCGATGCCTCGCGCTCGGTGCCGGTGACCACCTCACTGCTCTCGGAGGACCAGCGGGAAGGCTTCATGAAGGAAATCCGCGAGAAGCAACAGAAACTGCGCGACAATTTCAACACCGGTCCCAAGCGCGACACGCTGAGCTTGGAGGAGGCGCGCAAGGCCGGCTTCAAGTTCGACTGGGACAACTACGATCCACCCATGCCCATGACCATGGGCGTGCGCGAAATTCCCCATCTGGACCTCAATGAGCTGGTTCCCTACATCGACTGGACGCCCTTCTTCCACGCTTGGGAGCTGCGCGGGGTCTGGGACTTCGAGAAAAAGGAACTCAAGACGCGCGATCCCGAGGGGGCGAAGCAGGCCCAGGAGCTCTACAGGGATGCCCAGAAATGGATCCGCTACATCGTCGAGAACAAGCGCTTTGCGGCCAAGGGCTGCTTTGGTTTCTTTGCCGCCAACTCCGATGGCGATGACATCATCGTCTGGGAGGACGAGGCCCGTGAGGTGGAGCGGACCCGCTTCCACACCCTGCGCCAGCAGGTCAAGAAAGACAGCGGCAAGCCCAACGTGGCCTTGGCGGACTGGGTGGCCCCCGGTCTCATCCAGGACTACATCGGTGGTTTCGTGGTCGGCATCCACGGCGCGGATCATTTGGCTGCTGAAGTCGAGGAGCGCAACGACCCCTACGGCTCCATCATGGTCAAGGCCATCGCCGACCGCTTTGCCGAGGCTTGCGCCGAACTGCTCCACCACTGGGCGCGGGTGGAGTGGGAGTACGAGTCCGAAAACGACCTCACCCACGACCAGCTCATCCACGAGAAATACCAAGGCATTCGCCCCGCACCCGGTTACCCGGCCCAACCCGACCACAGCGAGAAGCCCATCCTTTTCGATCTGCTCGGTGCCACCGAAAC
>JAWVYP010000334.1:0-2009 GCA_033722655.1 Akkermansiaceae bacterium
CCCATGCCACCCCGTCCAAAGACCGTCTCCTCCATCACGGTGGGAGAGTTCTACCAGAACCACGCCGAGGCCCTGAGTCTGGTGCTGCTCAGCGAACAGATCGGCTTTGACCGCCCGATCAGCGAGTCCGCGATGAACCGGCCCGGTCTGGCCCTGGCCAATTTCTACACCTATTTCGCCCGCAAGCGGGTGCAGGTCATCGGCAACTCCGAGCTCTCCTACCTGCGCAAGCTGCCCGATGACACCCGCATCGAGCGCTTCCGCACCCTCTGCCAGCGGCGCATTCCCTGCATCGTGATGGCCCGCGGCTCCAAGCTCGACGACAAGCTGATGGAAGTCACCCGGGAATGCGGCATCCCGGTATTGGGCACCTCCATGGTGACCATGAACTTCCTCAACTCGGCGACCATCCGCCTCGAGCACGACTTCGCCCCCAGCGTCACCCTCCACGGCTGCATGATGGACATGCGCGGCATTGGCGTGCTGATCATGGGCAAGAGTGGCTCGGGCAAGTCCGAGACGGCCGTCGGCCTGCTCGAGCGCGGCGCCTCGCTGGTGGCCGACGACATGGTGCGCGTCAAATACGTTGGTGGGGACCTCATTGCCAGCTCCCCCGCCCTCTCGCGTGGCTACATGGAGATCCGCGGCATCGGCATCATCAACGTCGCCAACCTCTATGGCCTCGCCTCCATCCGCCCCGACAAGCGCCTTGACCTGGTCATCACCCTCAAGCCCCACGCCGACCTCAACGAAGTCGATCGGGTGGGCCTCAAGCAGAAGACCTACGAGATCCTCGGCCAGCAGATCTCGCACGTCGAAGTCCCCGTCGCTCCCGGCCGCGACACCGCCCGACTGGTGACCATCGCCGCCCTCGATCAGCAGTTGCGCCGCCTTGGCTACAACATGGCCGATGAGTTCAACGATCGCCTGCTGCATCACATGGCCAAGCAAAGCGAGAATCCATGAGGTCATGGCTGCCAGCGCTGTTGACCTTCGCCAGCCTGCTCGGCGCAGGCTGCTCCGAGGCCGAGGATCCAGCTGCACCTGAGCCCGTGGAAGTGCCTGAGTTCAACAAGCAATGGACCCCGTCCAGCGAGCGCTCGCGCCAGGCCAGGCGCGAGGTGGCCCCCCAGCTGATCCGCGACCTCAGGGACAAGGGTCTCGAATATGGCGCGCCGGTTTTCATCCGCATCTTCAAGCAGGAGGAGGTCCTCGAGTTGTGGGTGAAGGGCGAGGAGCAATACGAGCTCTTTCGCAAGTATCCCATCGCCAAAATGTCGGGTGTATTGGGCCCCAAGCTGGAGGAAGGCGACTACCAGGCACCGGAGGGCTTCTACAGCGTCAAACCCGCTCAGATGAATCCCAACAGCCAGTTCCATCTCTCCTTCAATCTCGGCTACCCCAACGCCTACGACCGTGCCCACGACCGCACCGGCAGTGCGCTCATGATCCACGGCAACCGCATGTCCCTGGGCTGCTTTGCCATGACCGACGCCAAGGTCGAGGAGATCTACACCCTCTGCGACGTCGCCCTGAGAAAGGGCCAGCCTGCCTTCCAAGTCCACAGCTTCCCCTTCCGCATGACCAAGGAAAACATGCGAAAGCATCGCAATTCCAAGTGGTTTCCCTTCTGGCGCAACCTCAAGGAGGGCTATGATTGGTTTGAGGAGAAGGGGACGCCTCCGGATGTGAAGGTCAAGGAGAAGCGGTATGTCTTTGGGGAGGCGGGTTCCTAGTTCCTAGTTCCTAGTTCCTAGTTCTTAGTTCTTAGTTCTTCGTGCCTCGTGCTTCGTGCTTCGTGCTTCGCTTCCCATTCACTTGTCCCGGCGTAGCCCGGAGGGCGAAGCCGGATGGTCCTTGGTCAAACTGCCGAAAGCTCAAAGCAACGATTGAGGTGTGGCATCGGCGGCAGCCGTCGCCACCATCGACTCTTGTTCTCTCAATTATTCCGAAGTTCTACAACTCCATTGCATACCTGAGGGCCTTCTTCACATCCTCGATCACGGAGC
>JAWVYP010000335.1:0-1972 GCA_033722655.1 Akkermansiaceae bacterium
CTCAAGGACGAGGGCGTGGTGTTCGGTGGCGACACCCTCTTTGCCGGTTCCATCGGCCGCACCGACTTGCCCGGAGGCAGTCACGAACAACTGCTTGATGGGATCGCCAGACACCTCATGGAATTGCCACCCGAAACCCGCGTGCTTTCCGGCCACGGACCCCAAACGACCATCGGTCAGGAAGCCTCAACAAATCCTTTTTTGTGATCCTTTGCGCATTTCCCCCGATCCCCTTGACCGGGCGCAAGGCCGGTCCTACTCATTGACCCACAAATCATGGAACCCACCACAACTGCATACGGCACCTGGAGCGGCGGACGCTTCATGCACTTCGGCGAAACCCTCAGTGAGGAGCGCTACATCTCCTGCATTCAAACCGCCTACGAAAACGGCATCCGCACCTTCGTCACCTCCGACGTCTACGGCAACGGCAAGGCCGACGAACTGCTTGGCCAGGCCCTCAAGGGCATTGAGCGCGACAGCTACTCGCTGGTCGGCATGATCGGCCACGACTTCTACAACGGTCAACGTGCCGGCAGCCGCGGCTACCCCCGCCTCACCGACCCCGAATTGCGCGGACCCGAGGGTTATGAGGAATTCATCAAGTTTGCCGCCGGCAAGGAGCTTGAACGCTGCGGCACCGACCAGTTCGACCTGCTGATGCTCCACAACCCTGACGAACTCGGCTACACCAGCGAGCCCCTGTGGAAGGCCATGGAGTCCACCAAGACTGCCGGGCTCACCAAGCGCCTCGGCATCGCACCAGGTCCCGCCAACGGCTTCTCACTCGACCTCGTCCACAGCTTCGAGCAATTCGGTGAACTCATCGACTGGACCATGGTCATCCTCAATCCGCTCGAGCCCTGGCCCGTCGGTCTTACCCTGCCGGCCTGTGAAAAGCACGGCGTGAAAGTGATGACACGCGTGGTCGATCACGGTGGCGTGTTCCACGGCGACCTCGGTCTGCCCGGTCACGAATTCAAATCCGGCGACCACCGCACCTACCGCCCCGAAGGTTGGGTCGAGCACGGCACCGAGAAGGCCAACAAGATGCTGCCGCTGGCCGAGAAATACAAACTCACCCTGCTGCAGTTCGCCTGCATCTGGAACCTGAGTCACCCCGCGGTTGAAAGCGTGGTGCCGACCTTCATTCAGGAAGCCGGCGACGACGCCCGACCCATCGAGGACAAAATCAAGGAGTTCGCCGCATTGCCCGACGTGCGCTTCACCCCCGAGGAAGTCGACCAGATCCGCGCGATCGGCGACAACACCGGCTGCATGGCCCTCAAGGGTGCCAGCAAGCGCCACGAAAGCAGCGAGCGCCCCGACGAATGGCCGATGCGCCCCGAGTTGCTGGAGCTCGCCGAGCGTTATGAGTTGGGCACGGAGTGGTGAGGCGACATCGTCGCCTGTCATGGGTCATGAGGATGGGAGTGGCGCTCTCTCCGGAGCGCCCGCCTGAGGCGGAGAAGCCGTAGGGTGCTTTCCAGCATCCTGGACCTATCGAGCCCGGCATTGTTGGAAGGCAAGAATGCCTTCCAAGGCTGTTATGGCGCTCTAAGGAGAGCGCCACTCCAAAGCATCCATCAGCATCTTGGGCCTCGGATCAATCCAGCACCTTGATGCGCGGATTGCGGAAGCGGTAAGTCTGACCCTTCTCGCCGTGGTGCTGGAGGCCGATGTAGCCTTCGGCATCCTTGTCATCGGTGTACTCGGTGCAGAGGGTGCCGTTGACCCAGATCTTGATTTTGTCGCCAACGCACTTGATGCGGTAGAGGTTCCAGTCGTGGCGCTTGAAGGCCTGACCGGGACCTTCGCGGAAGGCTTTGCCGGATTCCGAGTCGTGGGGCGTCTTGGGATTCAGCCCGCCGCGGCGGCCTTCGTCGTAGATACCACCCCACCACATGCGGTAGGAGCCGTCGCATTAGGCCAGGTAAACCAAGACCTTGTTGGGGGTCTTGTTTGCGCGAAA
>JAWVYP010000336.1:0-1842 GCA_033722655.1 Akkermansiaceae bacterium
CACCTCGATGTCGAGCAGTTGTCCGGTGAGTCGGTCCGGATCGCCGTCGAAGATCACGATCTTGTTCTGCGAAGTGCGGCCCGAGAGGCGCTGCTTGTTGTGCTTGGAGGGACCCTCGCAGAGCACTTGCTGGCGGGTGCCGACCAAGGCGGCGTTCTTTTGAATGGCAATGCGGTTGATGACCTCGAGCAGGCGCTGGTTGCGGGATTCCTTTTCCGTCTCCTCAAGCTGACCGTCCATCTCGGCGGCGGGGGTGTTGCGGCGCTTGGAGTAGCGGAAGACGAAGGCGTTGTCGAACTGCAGCTGCTCGCAGGTGTCGATGGTGGCCTGGAAGTCCTCCTCGGTTTCGCCGGGGAAGCCGACGATGATGTCGGTGGTGATGGCGAGGTCGGGACGGGCCGCCTTCATCTTTTCGCAGATCTCGACGAACTTGGCGTGCTTGTAGGGCCGGCGCATCGCCTTGAGGATGCGGTCCGAGCCGCTCTGCATGGGAAAGTGGATGTGCGAGCAGAGTTTGGGCAGGTAGGTGAAGGCCTCGACCAGGTCGTCGCGGTAGCCGATGGGGTGGGGGGAGGTGAAGCGGATGCGCTCCAGTCCCTCGACCTCATGCACCGCCTCAAGCAGTTGGACGAAGGGGGATTTGCCGTCGACGCGGTCGAACTCGGTGCGGCCGTAGAGGTTCACGATCTGGCCGAGCAGGGTGACCTCACGGGTGCCGCGGCTGACCAGATGGCGGACCTCCCCGACGATTTCGTTGATGGGCCGCCCGCGTTCCTTGCCGCGGGTGTCGGGCACGATGCAAAACGAGCAGCGCATGTTGCAGCCCTGCATGATGGAGACGAACTCGGAGGCCGAGTGGCGTTTGTCGATGTGGTCGCGGATGGTGTTCTGCGAGCCTTCCTCTTCGGCGATGTCACAGACCGTGGTGCCCTGCATGGAGAATGAGGGATCGTCCATGCGCGACTCCAGCCGCTGCTTGAGGATGCCGTCGACGTAGTCGAAGACCTTGTGGTATTTCTGAGTACCGACCACCACGTCGAGGCCGGGCGTGGTTTTGAAGAGTTCTTCGCCACGAGACTGGGCCATGCAGCCCATGAAGCCGTAGACCACGTGCTTGCGGTCGCGCTGGGCGGTGATCATGTGGCTCATCTTTCCGATGGCCTTTTGTTCGGCCTGATCGCGCACTGAACAGGTGTTGACCAGCACGGCATCCGCCTCGTTCTCATCCTTGGTCACCGTGTAGCCGCCCTCGGTGAACATGCGCGCGACCTGCTCCGAGTCGCGCTCGTTCATCTGGCAGCCATAGGTGCGGATGTAGACTTTGGGCATCGTGTGGTTTCTTTTTTGGGATGCGCGAATGGCTCAGTCGAGCTTGAGGCGCTCGTCGCTCTCCAGCTTGGCAGTCAGTTCCGGCCAGCCGTCGGCGCGCTGTTGGTTGAACATCTGCAGGTAGACCGAAACGAGAACCGGATCGTGTTCTTCGAGTAGCATTTCGACGGCGTTGTCGAGCTTGCCGGCTTCGAGGGTTTCAGGAAGATCACCGTTTACGGTGCCGTCTTCGTGCTCAATTCCCATGATGTCACAGAAGGTGGAAAGCATTTCCTTCTGACCGCCCATCAGCCAGGCTTGGAGCAAGTGTTCGCCGATGGCGTTGCTTTGCTTGAGCTGCAGGGTCTTGTGAATCCAGGCGTATTGCTCGGGCAGCGGCTTGCGCTCGATGAAGACCGGACGCAGCTTGCGCTGGGCGGTGAGCGAGGCGACCGCGGTTTTGTAGACCTTGCGGTCTTCGTCGCGAAACCAGTCGAGCATCTTGGCGACGAGTTCGGGAGAGAATTTGGAGAA
>JAWVYP010000337.1:0-1784 GCA_033722655.1 Akkermansiaceae bacterium
ACCCTGCGCCGTGCGCGCGCCTTCGAAAAACACAACGTCGCCGAATTTGCCGGAACCTTCTCGGCCAAGTGGAAAAGCGAGGTTGAGGTGGCGATGAGCCGCCAGCCCATCGCCTGTTTCGTGGCAACGGCGGACAAGAAAATCCTCGGCTTTGCCTGCTACGACACCACCTGCAAAGGCTTCTTTGGTCCCACAGGCGTGCTGGAAGCCGCCCGCAGTCAGGGCATCGGCAAGGCCCTGCTCATGCGCTCGCTGGAAGCCCTGCGCGAGGAGGGCTACGCCTATGCCATCATCGGCGGCGTCGGCCCACGCGAATTTTACGAGCAGGCCTGCGGGGCGATGGAAATCACCGGCAGCGACCCAAGCATCTACGGCGACCTGCTGCCATGAAGTTGAGGCCGGTCGGCTCGCCAGCTGATGCAGAAACTGTGGCCGACCTGGCCGAGCGCTGCTGGCGCCCTCATTACACTCCCATCATCGGAGAAGCGCAGGTGGACTACATGCTGGCAAAATTCCAGTCCGCATCCGCCATCCTTGAGCAACTTGCCGAGGGCCGCGATTACCGCATCCTCGAAGCTGACATCCCCTTGGGCTACCTCGCCACCGATCTCAAGGAGGACCACCTCTTTCTAAGCAAACTCTACCTCCTGCCGGAAGCGCAGGGAAAAGGGGCTGGCCGCTGAGCCATCCAAACGCTGGCAGCAAGCCATCCTTCCCTGCCCATCCGACTGACAGTCAACAAGCACAACCAGGATACCATCGCGTTCTACGAACGAGTCGGCTTCGCCAAGGACGGCCCGGTCGTCGCCGACATCGGCAAGGGTTTCGTGATGGATGATTGGCAAATGACCCGCCCTGCTGATAGAGTCTCCAATCCATGATCCGACCGCTCTGCATTCTGCTCGCCAACTTCGGACTGCTTCTTTCCTGCGCCTGCGCCCACCCACTGGTGGAGGCCGCGCGCAGCCAGATCGGCGTGACCGTCCGCTACGATGGCAGCTACGAGGCACTCGATTATCCCGGCGGCGACATCCCCATGGAACGCGGCGTCTGCACCGACGTCGTCATCCGCGCCATGCGCAAGGGCTATCAGCAGGACCTGCAGAAACTCGTGCACCTGGACATGAAGGCCAATTTCGCCAAATACCCGAAGATCTGGGGACTCAAAGGCACGGACCGCAACATTGACCATCGCCGCGTGCCCAACCTCACGACCTACTTCAAACGCAAGGGCTACGCCCTCAAACTCACCCAAAAGGCGGAAAACTTCAAAGCGGGCGATCTGGTCACCTGCACGGTGCCGCCCCATCTGCCCCACATCATGATCGTCTCCGACCGCAAGAACGAGAAGGGCGTGCCGCTGGTCATCCACAACATCGGGGGCGGTGCCGCCGAGGAAGACCTGCTCTTCACCTACAAACTCACGGGCCATTACCGGATTGCGGTGCCCGAGGCCCAGAATTGAGGGTTGATTGATCCCACCATCCACGCACAGGTAAGACATGCTTGATACCGTCAAAGACAAGACCGTTCTGATCACGGGCTCGAACCGTGGCATCGGCAAGGCCATCCTGGAAAGCTGCCTGAAACATGGTGCCCGCAAGATCTACGCCGGGGTCCGCGACCTCGACAGCGCCCTGCCCCTCAGTGAAGCCCACAGTGGCAACATCCAGCCCCTGAAAATCGACCTGCTGGACACCGTCTCCATCCAGGCCGCAGCAGAAGCCGCCACTGACGTCGAAATCGTCATCAACAATGCCGGCATTCTCATCGCCGACAGCCTA
>JAWVYP010000338.1:0-1582 GCA_033722655.1 Akkermansiaceae bacterium
ATCTTGAATTTGCGCGGCAGGTAGGTCTTGCCGTAGATGGGTTCCACTTCCTCCTCGCTGGTCTCGATCTTTTCGCCGTCGAGCCAGATTTCATGGTAGGCCTTGGTCTGGGGGGTGAGATGGTCGGAAATGTCCTGGGCGACTTTCAGTGCCTGGGCGTGGACTTCCGAGAGGTGCGGGTTGGGGTTGCACATCACGTTGCGGTTGACGTCACCGCAGGCGGCAATGGTGTCCATCGCGGTCTGGTTGATCTCCTTGATGGTCTGCTTGAGGTTCTTCTTGATCACGCCGTGCAGCTGGAAGGCCTGGCGAGTGGTCAGCTTGATGGTTCCGTTGGCGTAGTCCTCAGCCATGCGGTCGGTTTCCAACCACTGCTGAGGCGTGGCCACACCACCGGGGACGCGAATGCGAATCATGAAGGAGTAGGCCTTCTCCATCTTCGCCTTGCGGCGCTCGCTGCGCAGGTCGCGGTCGTCCTGCAGGTAGGAGCCGTGGAATTTGATCACCTGCTCATCATCCTTGGAGATGGCACCGGTCGATTCATCGGCCAGACCCTCTTCCAGGGTTCCGCGCAGGTAGTTGCTGTTGATTTTGATGCCTTCGTTGGCAGCGAGTTTGGTTTCTTCTGACATGACAGTGGTCCGGCTTCGCTCTGCGAGCTACGCCGGGATAAATGAATTTGTATTGGAGCGGACTGACTGATGCAGCTGGCAGGACCAGCTAAACATTAGTAAATTGCTTTGTTTTGTAATGCTTGGGAGCATCTTGAACTCGATTTGACCGGAATCAACCCTGAAATCGTTGTTTTTGCGGGGAAGGGAAAACGTTCACGATATCGGCAAATCGGGCGGAAAGGGTCCGCGCTTCCCCATTGACCCCGACCCGCAGCCACGCAAATGTCTAGCCATGCCGACGAAGCAGGAACTTCTGGACCTCCAGTTCATCGAAATCCGCCACAAACTCATTGAAGTGGGGGCATTTCTCGACCGCATCGACCGCCACGAGGGTGAGGCCGACTACCGCCTCGAATCCCTCAAAAAGGCCCTCCCCCTACTCCAGCAGGAAGACCCCGGCCGCGCCAAGGCCATCCTCGAAGCCCTCTCCGACCACAGTCAGGACATGCCCGAAACCGCCGACTTCCAGGGAGCCTTCGGAGCCCCCAAACCCTGATTCTCGCATTTCGACACAATCCTAAGACCGCCAATCTCAACTTCACTTGTCCCGGCGTAGCTCGCAGAGCGAAGCCGGATCCCGCACTCTTAAATCTGCACTCCAAACTCTGCACTCAGAGCCCATGCGCTACATCGAGCCTCATGCCCACATGGTCAGCCGGACGACGGATGACTACGAGAAACTCGCCCTCGCCGGTTGCGAGGCCCTCTGCGAACCCGCCTTCTGGGCCGGCTTCGACCGCTCCTCCGCCCAGGGCTTCCACGACTACTTCCGCCAGCTCACCGAATACGAGCCCAAGCGGGCCGCCAAGTGGGCCATCAAGCACTTCTGTTGGCTGTGCATCAATCCCAAGGAGGCCGACGACCCGGGCTTTGCTCGCGAGGTCATGAGCCTCATCCCGGAGTTCATC
>JAWVYP010000339.1:0-1545 GCA_033722655.1 Akkermansiaceae bacterium
GACGGTGATCGACGGTCATAGACCGCCGCTACAGTAGAGCCTCACACAATTTTGAGCCGCGCCAGATCCTGAGTGTCCACCAAGCCAACTGGCTTGTCGTTCTCATCGAGCACCACAAGATCATCAATGCGGCTTTGCCCAAGGGTTTTGAGCACCTCAACGGCAAGGTCATCGGCTTTGACCGAGATCGGGTTCTTCGTCATCAAATCGGCAACCGGCTTATCTCCCAGCGAGGGGTCCTCGCGGAAGCTGCGAGCGAAGTCGCCATGAGTGAAGATGCCGGCCAAAGTGCCGTCGTCATTGAGAATCAGGCAGGCACCGGCGCGCGCCTTGTTCATGCAGTCGATGGCGGCAAACACATCCGCCTTGAGATCGACGGTCGGGAGTCGCTGATCGCTGCGCATGATGTCGCTGACCTTGGTCAGCAGGGCGCGGCCGAGCGAGCCGCCGGGATGAAACTTGGCAAAGTCCTCCTCGGTGAAGCCGCGGGCCTCGAGCAGGACCATGGCCAAAGCGTCGCCCATCACCAGCATCGCAGTCGAGGATGAGGTCGGCGCTAGATTGAGCGGGCAGGCTTCGCGCTCCACCGAGGTGTCCAGCGTGATGTCGCTGAGCTTGCCCAGAGTGGACTGGGGCTTGCCGGTCAAGGCGATCACCTGAACCTCGAAGCGCTTGATGAAGGGCAAGAGGTTGATCAACTCCTCGGTCTCGCCCGAATAGGACAGGGCCAACACGGCATCGCCATCGGAGAGGATGCCCAAGTCCCCGTGCAGGGCGTTCTGGGAATCAAGCACCACGGCAGTGGCTCCAGTGGAATTGAGCGTAGCGGCAACCTTGAGGCCGATATTCTCGGACTTGCCGACCCCCACCACGACCACCTTTCCCCTGCGGTCGAGGGTCTGGCGCAAGACCTCGACGGCATCCGCGAAGCGCTGGTCGAGTCCCGCAGCCATGCGCTGCAGTCCCTCCCCCTCGATTTCCATCACCCGGCGGGCGCTTGCGAGCAAATCCATGACGCATGGAACACTCTCCAAGGCCGGTTTGGCAAGCATGCAGCCCCAGCTTTCCACTGGTCAGCCATGACGAGGCAAGTTAAGGTATGTTCATGAAATCCTTCCTTCTCGCGCTTGTGGCAGCCGGCATCAGCAGCTTGCCTGCAGCGGCAACCACCATCATGGTCACGCCCATTTACGAGCCGCTGAGCCTTCACGACACCGATGGCGATGAAGCCATTTCCGATACCGGCGAAGCTCTCCAGGCCTGCGTGATGTCGCGCCCCCAGGCCATCACGGGAGCCGTACCCGAAGATTTGGTCCACTCCATCCGCCGCAGCCACAAGATTCCCTCCAACAACGACAACTACCAGGTAGAGGAGGCCAACCTGCTGATGCTCACCGGCATCACGCTCAAGGCCTTGATGGAAGACAGGACCCTCGGCATCGAACTCAATGTCTCGGGCATGAACATCCCCAGTGAAGTCGATCTGACCGCTCGCCAGATCCTCAATCTGACCATCGTCGCCATCCGCAAGACCCTCGAGGGCTA